>JAYYHB010000114.1:0-3293 GCA_036157095.1 Pseudomonadota bacterium | reverse complement strand
GCCAACGTATCCATCTGCGGTCGCACCCAGCAAAGTCTCGATGCGGCGATCACGAATCTGCAAAAACATGGCTCACAAGTTCATGGGGCAATTTGCGATATCGCCGACGCGGAACAGATTAAGGCCTATATCGCGGCGGCCTCGGATGCCCTGGGAGGTATTGATGGTTTAGTAAATAACCCCAGCGGTTTCGGCAATTCCGATGACGAGGAGAGCTGGTCGCGAGGTATAGACATCGATGTTATGGGTGTAGTGCGCTGCACTTGGGCAGCAACCGATGCGCTGAAAGCTAGCAAGGGAGCCATTGTAAATGTGTCGTCCATCTCAGGCATTGGCGCTTCTGCTGGTTCCGCGGCCTACGGAGCGGTAAAAGCTGCCGTGATTCAAATGACTCAGACACACGCAATGAATATGGCGCCTGACCATATTCGAGTGAACTGTGTAGCCCCTGGCTCTATCGAGTTTCCTGGTGGTGTCTGGGATCAAGCAAAGCAACATGCCCCAGCCATGTACGATGGCGCTTTAGCCAGTATTCCGTTTGGGCGGATGGGCGAACCTGAGGAGGTTGGCGAGGTGATCGCATTTTTGCTGTCTGCTCGCGCTTATTGGATCACCGGCCAAACCATCTCCATCGACGGTGGTCAAAACCTTTAGCGCAAGCGGGGCCTAACATCGCGCAAATTAGCGGCGTTTGCGCGGTGGCCACAGCATCAGCATGGGTGTGCGCTTCATGTAATCAATATACTCTGGGTCATCGCCCCAGCGTTTTTTGCCGCGGCCTTCAAGCATTCGAACACCACTGATAGCCGTTAGCAAAACGACAACCCAAATCAGCGATAACAACAAGAAAATCTGATTGCCCTGTAAGGTAGGCACCGCTATGACCGCGATGCCAGCCCAGAGCAAGATCTCGCCAAAATAATTTGGGTGCCGGGACCAAGCCCAAAGCCCCGACGTAATAAACGCCTGAGCGTTCGCTGGGTCCGCGCGAAATGCAGTCTTTTGCCGATCGGCTATGACTTCGATTACGAAACCTGCAATCCACATCGCGAGGCCCAGATAAAAAGCCAGCTCAGGAGCGACTTTGTTGCTGGAGGTTATGGCTCCAAGACCCGCGCTAACGGTAACGAACACCCAAGCACCCTGAAGCGTCCAAGTCATGAAGAATGTTGGAAACGATACTTTGATGCTGCGAAAACGACGGTCTTCCCCCGCCTTTTGAATGCGGAAAAAGAGAAATGGTCCTAGCCGAAGCGCCCAAATCAGGACTAAGCCAACGATCACCATGGATCGAATGTCGAAAGCTTCGCTGAGATAGCAGGCTGCTAGAACCAGGACAATATAGGTCAGCGATCCAGTGAGATCGAAAAAATGCTCGGTTTGAGCAAACCAAGCATGAATAAAAATCAGCCACTGCACGGCAAACGCAAAAACTCCGCACCAGACAAATACTGATAAGTCATTGTAGAGGATGCCCTGATCGGAGCCCGCCCAGGCAACCGCTGTCGCAAGCAGTACCGCCCCAATTGAACCCAATAATCCTGTGATCCATTTCTGCATTCTTTTTTCTCCCCAATCAAATATTCAAGCTGTCGTGCACAATATGCTCGGCCAGACTTCCCCCGTAGAACCCTCTTGCCATTGCGGGAACTTAGTCATCATTCCTGTAAATAGCGGGTCAGCTAGCCATCGGTCTAACCAGCGGCGCAAGTTTTGTCGATGCTGCGCGTCAAACCACCGCCGGTCCACCGCTGCAAACTGACGCACAAATGGCATGACGGCAAGGTCTAAAAATTGCGGCTTAAATCCCAGCAGGTAGTCGTGGTTGTGCAGGTTCGCTTCAAACTCATCTAGAAGCCCAGCCGCTAATTCACGATATGCTTCACGGGAGCGGTCAGCATCAGGACGATGGTATTTGTAGGCATCGAGATGGGGTTTAAACGTGTCGTCAAAGGATCGAGCCTGCTCCAGCTGTTGTTCTCGATCAGCCAGAGAAAACCAAAGACTCTCGGCGGGTATCGCCCAGCACATGATCTCCAGGCTCTCTTCGATAACGTCACCGGCTGCGGTCTGCAGCACTGGCACCGTGCCTTTTGGCGATAACGCCAACATGCTCGGCGGCTTGTCGCGCAGCAACACTTCCCGCAGCTCGAGCGGTGAGCCTTTGATCAGTAATGCCATGCGCGCCCGCATGGCGTAGGGACAGCGTCTGAAGCTATACAATATTGTCATCGGAATGGGCTGCGCACCTGTAAATTAGGGCTGCCGCGCGGTGCCGGGTAAGCTGGAGATATCGTCTGCCCAAGGCACCCGAGACTGGCACCACACCTGGGATCGTGGCGCGAGCTGCGCGACTTCATCCAGTAGTCCAGTACGAATACCCAACATACGTTGTCCCTTGGGTACATCCTCAACCACTGAAGTCGCATATAGATGCGAGCCGCAGTTAGCGCAAAAACTCAGTTCACGACGGTTGCCGCTGTCGCCCACTTTGAAGTAAGGCTTGGGCTCACCGCTGAGCAGGCTAAACGCATCCTCTTTAACTTGAACAATACTGCGATAGGGCCCGCCGGACATTTTCTGACAGTCCGTGCAGTGGCAAATGACGACCCGAGCGGGGTTCGCCTCAGCCTGAAACGTAATGTCGCCACAGTGGCAGCTACCGTGGATCGTTATAGCATCAGGCATCTACCCTAACTCCTCAATGAATTTGTCTCTACCTAGCTTTGCAACTCTCAGGCATGCTCGGTGGCGGATCAAGACCCAAGCGCTCTTCAAAGTTCGTCGGCAAGTATCGCGCGGGCCACCAGAGCAGGGTATCTTCTGGTTATATGTTATCGACTAAAAGAGGCAACGCCATGTTTCGTAACGCTGTGATATTTTCTTTACTACTGAGCCTTGCAGGCTCCAGTTGGGCCGATGAGCGCGCGCAAAAAACTATTGATGCGCGCCAAGGCCTACTGAAGGTCGTCGCCCAGTATTTTGGTCCAATTGTGGGCATGGCCAAGGGTCAAATTCCTTACGATGCGGCGCTCATTGAGAAAAACGCAGGAAAGGTCGCTCAGCTGGCCCCGATGATTCCCGATATGTTTGCCAAAGATACCAGCGCCAGCGGTCTTCCAACGGAAGCAAAGGCTGGTATCTGGGCAGACTACGACGACTTCAGCGCCAAAGCGGCGACCACCGCAGAGCGTGCAGAAGCCTTGGTAGCGGCCACGGCTGAAGGCCGCGGAGCTACTATGAAAGCCTTCGGCGCCTTAGGTTCATCCTGCAAAAGCTGTCACGACAGCTAT
>JAYYHB010000113.1:0-3075 GCA_036157095.1 Pseudomonadota bacterium | reverse complement strand
TGCCCGGATATTGTTCCATGTCAAAATCTTCGAGCCAGGAGTCGTGGGTGGGGGGGTTGTCGTCTAGCGGGATACCAATGCCAATCGGGATATCTGTGCGGCCCAAAAGCTGCAGCATTTTGGCGACTAGCTCCGCGCGGTAGACCGTATCGCCAGTACTGGTGGTGATGAGCTTGATATCCAGTTCAGGACATTTCAGCAGAAATGCGAGTGCCCACACATCGTCCACATCGTGCCCGATATCTGTGTCTAAAATTGTCGGTATCGCCATTTATCTAATGCTTTACTTATGTAGTAGGGCCAGTGGCGGCGTCCTAGAAAAAGACGAAGGCGCGCACCACCACGTTTTTGCGGCAGCGGGCATCAGCTGGCGCCGTAGGGTCGATGCATGCCGAGTGAAACGACCAGCGTGATACCGAGCCATCGCAAACCGAGTCATAGCACTTAAGCATGGAGACCTCATCGGGTCGCTGCTGCGGTATCCAATACCACTCGTGATCGGGCCGATAGGTAAAGCGTGTGGTTTCGCCGACACGATCGTCGTATACGCGGTAATTATTGATGTAAGGCTGATCCGCAAAGGACGGCCACGCGCATAAAACAAACGGGTTCTGCTCAACTGTTTCCATCGGTTTGGCTAAATTTATCGACAGGAAACGCCGGGACATTTTCTCATCTGCTTCGGTGTCGGTGTAATGCTGTTCACGACCAAAGTTTCGAAGATTGCGCGTGAGCAATTCCCGGCACCGCACTCGACCGCTGTTATCGTTTAAATCGTTGTGCACAAGATTGGCGTAGTTCGCGTTAACGCCTGGATTTTTAGCGTCCTGATCTTCGGTACGATCACCTTCGTAATCTTTGTCGAATACGTCATGGTTGTAGACTAGGGCGTCTGTGGCCTCTGGATAGAATGCCAGCAGCAGCTTTTCCATTTCGGGATAGAACACAGTGCGAACCTCGGCGGCGTCATAAAAGTTGCTGCACTGGCTATCGCAGGAGGCCAAGGCAATCCCCAACTTATCCATACACTCGGCGCTATTGGGTGACAGCCCCGGGTAGTACTGTGATATGCGACGAGCGTCTCTCATCACCTGAGGAAAATACAAACTCCTTCGTGCGTTATCGCGCTCGTCCTTAGCAAGCTTTGCCGCTTCTTCTTTGCGAGTTTCGTCTTTCCAAATGGCATTGGAGGGCACGACGGAATACGAAGGTACTTCCATCACCGTATAGCGCATAGGTAGGGCAAGACCGCCCTCTGGGGCTTTTGGACCATTGGCCCTAATATGGTCTAGGCACTCGGCATAGCGACGAAATCCTTGGCCCCACTTCGTCTGGATTGGCCCCGGTGCGGCATTTTCTATCAGATCGGTAACCTGCTGGCCCTCACCATTGGCGATTTGCGCTAGCGCATCGGCGACCGCGGCGGCGGTGCCCGCATCACCGTTAAAATCCAAACTTGTATAGGCCTTGCCATCATTAGCGGCGATGGGCGGGGACTGTCCTGCAGTGCGTTGCAAGGACGGTACAAAGGGCTTTTGTGTCGTATTCATGTCTACCTCCCTAACGAGATCTTCGCAGAAACTACGCGGACGGGACAGCTATTGAAATTGTTTCATCAATGTTCAAAAACTTGGCGTTCGAGTCGTGTCGACTTGTGCGTCGGTTACTCCTAGTATCTTGGCTGAAGGAGTCGATCGAGTGAGAGACAATCGTCTTAGGAGGTCAGGGATGAAGACGTTAAATGTGAACGGTGATTCTGTCGAGGTTGAAGCAGATGACACCACGCCATTGTTATGGGCTTTGCGGGAACAGTTAGGGCTCACGGGTACTAAGTACGGCTGCGGAATTGCCCAATGCGGTTCTTGCACCGTACATCTAGACGGGGTGGCGGTGAGAAGCTGCGTATTGCCGCTGGCTGCCGTTAATGAAAATACCAAGATCACCACCATTGAAGGGCTGTCAGACGATGGCAGTCACCCTGTGCAGCAGGCGTGGGCAGAACTCGACGTGCCACAATGCGGCTACTGTCAGCCTGGCATGATCATGGCCGTGGCGGGTATGTTGAACGCCACACCCGATGCTGACGATGCACAAATAGACAGTCAGATTACTAACATTTGCCGCTGCGGCACCTTCCAGCGTGTGCGTGAAGGGGTCCATTTGGCGAAAGAGATTACCCTGAAGTCGAAGGAAGAAATGGCATGAATAAGCTTTTCAAATCATCGAAAGCGGACCATCTGCAAGGCTCCTTGAATGTAACTCGTCGCGGTTTTTTAGTGACCACATCGACGCTTGGCGCCGGTCTGGCGTTGGGGATGACGACGCGCCCGGCTGCCTCGTCAAGTATGCCGCTCGACGAAGTAAATGCTTGGGTACATATCGCCACGGACGACACGGTGACGATTCGTATTGCGCGTTCCGAGATGGGCCAGGGAACCCTCACGGGTTTGGCCCAGCTAGTGGCGGAAGAACTCGACTGTGACTGGGACAAAGTTACTTACGAATTCCCAACTCCCGGACAGAATGTTGCCCGCGAACGTGTCTGGGGCGACTACTCCACCGGCGGCAGCCGAGGGCTGCGTGCAAGCCAGCAGTATGTCCGCGAGGGTGGTGCCGCGGCCAAGATGATGTTGGTGCAAGCCGCGGCGGATCAGTGGGGTGTCGCTGCATCGACATGCTCAGCTATCGATAGCGTCATTACGCATGGGCCATCAGGACGCACCACTACCTATGGAGCGGTAGCCGCCAACGCAGGTGCGCTGCCGGTGCCTACAACGGTCACGCTGCGCGATCCGGCGGACTGGCATATCGCCGGCAAACCTTTAAAGCGACTGGATACCGCAGATAAGCTGACCGGCAAACTGGTCTATGGTGCCGATATCAATCTGCCCAACATGCTTTGCGCAAGCATCATGGATTGCCCCGTGATGGGCGGCAAACTAATGAGCTTTAACGAGAGCGCGATCAGTGCCATGCCCGGGGTCAAAGGCGCGGTAGCCGTCGTTACCGACGAAGGTACCGACGGTGTGGCCGTCGTCGCCGACACTTGGTGGCAGGCGCAGTCCGCGTTGAAGA
>JAYYHB010000112.1:0-2897 GCA_036157095.1 Pseudomonadota bacterium | reverse complement strand
GCAGGCGACGGCAGCCAAAGGCAGATCGATTTAGACATTAAGGAACTGAAGGACGAGCGCGACACGCTCAAGCGTCGCGTCGATATGGAGCGTTCGGCGGTTGCCCACGCCCTTGGCAAGAGCCAAGGCGATGCACGAAGTTTTCGCTACGACGAGTGGGACTACCTCAATCGGACCTATTTGCGCGCATGGTGCCGAGTCTTCGAGCAGCGTCTGGGAACCGATGGCGAGGAAGATATCGCGCCACTTAAGGCAGTGATCCGCGCCTATAGAAACACGGTGCAGCGCCAACTTGAACAAATACGGCCGACGGGCCTGGAGCGCATTCGCCGGGTGCAAGACGGTGACGAACTGGATTTGAATACGGTGATTGAAGCGCGACTGGATATCCGCGCCGGTCAGAGTGCGAACGAGCGCGTGTATTCGCGCAAAGAGCGGGTACAGCGTGATGTGAGCGCGATTTTTTTGGTTGACCTATCGGCCTCGACTGACGACCCCATTCATCCACCGGAGCCTCGGGATTGGTCGAACTACGAGGAAGATGAGTCCGATACCCGGGCAGGCTGGTATGCGAGTTTTGATGAGATCGAAGAGGAGCCGGAAGAACCTGGGCGCAAAATCATCGACCTTGAACGCGAAGCCATGGTGGTGATGGCTGCGGCGCTTGAGGCGCTCGGTGACAGCTACGGTATTTACGGGTTTTCCGGCTACAGCAAGGACAATGTCGAGTTTTTTATCGCCAAGGAACCCGATGACGCGTTCTCGCACACGACGTTGAAGAGTATCGCGGCCATGGCTCCAAAGGGCTCTACCCGCATGGGGCCTGCCATACGTCACGCAACCCAGAAACTAATGAATACAGGGAGCGCCATGAAGGTGCTCATGGTTATTAGTGACGGCTTTCCTCAAGACTGTGATTACGGCCCGGTACGCGGTAACCATGATTATGGCGTGGAAGATACCGCCAAAGCCCTGCAGGAATGCCAGCAAAAGGGTATTGAAACTTTTTGTATGACCGTGGACAAATCTGGCCACGACTATTTGAAGCGCATGTGTCCGGACGAGCGCTATATGATCATTGAGGAAATGGAAGACCTGCCCAGCCAGCTCACCAAGGTCTACGCCGCTCTGACCGGCAAGTAGGTTGCTCGTCTCACTGCACCGACCAGATCAACAGTAGTACGAAAAGCATTACGAGGCCGATGATGAACATCGCCGTCGACCAGTCTCCGGGCTGCGCTTCCACAGGATTCTCGCGCCAACGCTTGACCATGGGCCACATGGCAAAAAGCATCATGCCGCAGGCCGCTAGGGCTAAAATCTGCATCCAATCCATCTGTATTCCCCTTTGAGCTTTTGCATTCCCCATCGAATTTCAGGCCAACTCAAAATAACCGCCAACAAAAAACCCGGTAAGTCTCTTCCAGGAAGGTCCTCACCGGGTTTCTAAACGAGCAAAGCTTCCCCTGCTAGTCCATGAAACGTACCCAATAGCGACTAGTCGTCGCTACCGAATATGCCCAGCAGCTGCAGCAAGCTGATGAAAATGTTGAAGATACTCAGGTATAGGCTGTATGTCGCCATGATGTAGTTCGTTTCACCGCCATTCACGATAGAGCCGATTTGCATAAGTATCAGTGCGCTCATCAGCATAATGATGCCGCCTGAAATCGCAACGGACAGCAGCGGCATCTGCAGGAAGATGTTCGCGATGATGCCAATGATCATGACCATGAGGCCGATGGCAACAAAACCGCCCATGAACGAAAAGTCGCGCTTGCTGGTCATGGCATAGCCCGCCAGTCCTAAGAAGATTACAGCGGTGCCTCCCAGTGCGGTACCGACCACCTGTGCACCGTTGGATAGCGCGAGATACATGCTGATGATGGGACCGAGTCCAAAGCCTAATAAACCCGTCACCAAAAAGATCACACCTAAGCCTGCACCGGAATTAGCGGTACGGGGCAGTACGAAAATTCCCAGCACCATGGAGGCCAGTACGCAGATTATATAAGCGCCACCGGGAACACCCATGACCATGGAGAGCCCCGCCATGATGGCACTGAATCCCAGGGTCGCTGATAATAGCAGGTAGGTATTTTTTAGTACTTTATTGGTTTCCAGCGTAGACAGACTGGCTACCGACGCTCGATGCATAGATCGCTGTTCCATTGATATCACCTATCGTATTTCGAGGACGTGATGCACGTCGTTTCGTGCGTCACCGCCTGCGATGTTGTTACTATCGTTGCTAAAACGCTCGCGCCATCGCGCGTAGCTGTATATTGGCGACTGGTGAGGGTTTTGCAACCCCAGCGACGCTTTTGTGATCAGCGTCAATAAAAAGTCGTGCATTCGATTTGCAGCCTGTTCCGCTCGAATCCAGAGATCTTTCAAGTCAGCGATTTTTGTCACATATCTGTTACTTACCAAGCGTGTTAATTCGCTGAAAAACGCGCTAGCTTCTTTTAACGAAGTTGCCTCGGAACGATGCATGTCAGCTTCGGAACTCGACCCAGCCTTCGCCGCCTATGTTCGTAAAGATCCCAAGATCTCCTACGTCCAGCCTGACGATCCTTGGCTAACCCGCCACACCATCTCGGCGATAGAGCACGCCTTTGGCCGAAAGCACATCGAAAGAATTTACAAGAATTTGAAAGAAGGACCCTTTGATCCGGCTCGCTTCTTTGACGAGGCCTTTAATGCAACCCGCATTGCGCGACGTTACTATGGCGTCGACCCAGCAACGATCTCTAACGAAGGTCCACTCGTTTTCGTCGCCAATCATCCCTTCGGCATTGTTGAAAGCTTGGCCCTTTGCGACATCGCTCTGCGGGCCCGCGATGACTTTCGTATCATGATTCACTCGCTGCTTTGTCAGGACAAAGACCTTGCAC
>JAYYHB010000111.1:0-5096 GCA_036157095.1 Pseudomonadota bacterium | reverse complement strand
GGGCCGGAGGCAAGCACGGTCTCGATAAATGCTTCAGTGGATCCTTGATCACTCATATCGGCCGCGTGACCCTTTATTTTTGCCTGGCCTAATTGGTCTTCAACGACTGTTGGATTACGAGCAGAGTACTCCACCTCGGCGCCATACTCCGACAGCATTTTAACAACAGCTGCCCCGATTCCTAAACTTGCGCCTGTCACTACGGCTCTCTTGCCTATTAGACTCAAATTCATCATAACTCCCCCTCGATTGGTGCGATTCTCTCTCTACACAGAAAATATAACGTCAAAAAGACAACGGAGCACCGTCTTCAATAATCTCACCCAGTAGAAACGTTTATCTACCGGGCACACACTAACCTTGAGCACCCTCTATACGTTGATAAGGGAAGTGCTGTCGCAGGTGTTGCGGGTTGCCTCCACCATGTAGTGCAGTTCGAATAGGCAGCTGGATCGCGACGCTGGAGAGCATAAAAAGTAAACATCGCAAAACGCCCTTCAGCAACTAATAAATAATGTTATCCAAAGTAACAACGTCATCAAACGACGAGCATTTTGTTGTTAGTTAGCATCAGTTACTAACATACGTAGCGAACGTCATTCAGAAAGGCAAAATGGAAATAACCGAACATACTTTTTTTAGCGAGAGGCATAAGACTTTCTACCGAGCATGCGGACCAGAAGAAGGCCCGCTCATCATAATGACACATGGATGGCCCGAGCTATCGATTAGCTGGCGCCATCAGCTTTTATATTTGGGGAATAAGGGTTACCGGGCAGTCGCCCCTGACATGCGCGGATACAGGGGTTCATCGATGTACGCGGAGCACAGCGCGTACGCTCAGCGTGAGATCGTAAAAGATATGATTGAGCTTATAGACAGCTTCGGTCGAGATAAGGCTGTATGGATAGGACACGATTGGGGCTCACCAGTGGCTTGGAACGTCGCTTTACATCACCCCGAGCGCGTCGCTGCTGTTGCTAGTCTGTGCGTCCCCTTTGGATTTTCAGGGCGGCCGGAAGACCTCGAATACGCGATCAATCGCGAATTATACCCGGCTGATGAATATCCAGCGGGTCAATGGGACTACCAACTTTTTTACTACGAGAACTTCGATAAGGCACGAGAACAAATGGAAGAGAATCCAGAGCGGTTAGCAAAACTTCTTTTCAGAAAAGGCGACCCAAATGGACGAGGACAGATAGCAGCAACCGCGCTGACGAGAAGGAATGGGGGATGGTTTAATCTAATCGGAGGCGTGCCAGATTCCCTGCAAGACTATGACGTCGTTACTGACGAAGACATTACGACATATGCCAAACACCTTACTGATAACGGCTTTTTCGGACCAAATTCGTGGTACGTCAATGGCGATGCAAACCAGTCATAACTCAATGAGAAACATGATTTGAAGCTTTTCATGCCAGCGTTGTTTGTACATGCAACATATGACTACGTTTGCGATACGACAACGACAGGTTTCGCCGAGCCGATGAGAAAGCTATGCAAAGACTTAACGGAAGAACGATTGGACTGTGGGCACTGGATGGCGCAAGAAAAACCAATCGAATTAAATGAAATCTTGTTTAAATGGCTTTCAGGTCAAGCGAGGTATCCTGCACGGTAGTCACCCTAGATCTAATCAATGAGATGTAAAGGTTCTATGATCAAGGTCCGCGAGCCAAAGGCGAACAACCGGCGCGTCATGAGCCTGGATTAAGCAACCACCCCTGCCTCCATCGATTCCAGCATCACCCGCTTTATTTCACGGCGGTGGTACTGCTTTTTGGGTCAAACACCTTGCGTCGTGAAACGCTCAACTCTTTGAAAAGAACCTTCACCAGCTGGCGCGCTCAAATTGCAAGAATGAGTGAGGCAACTAGTCGCTGCCTTTCAAACGTTTTTCTTCAGGAATTTTAGGCTCATATCCAGGAAAGGTTTCGAAGTGTCCGGCCGCTCTTATATCTCCAACAAAATGCGCCTTTGATTTAGTAAAGACCTCTCCGGCGATGTCGTAGAAAAACGTCGGGGGATCTAAGGTGCCCCCGTCAATGCCAATAAGATCGCCCCAAACTTCTAGCTGATAAAAAACGGTTGTTCCGCATTTCGAGCAGAAGTTCACATCCCATTTCTTGCCGCTCTCACTAGTAAATTCGTAGTGGCTAAGCTGACCGGACCGTAAGCTGAAATTTCCTGGCTTAAAGTACGCCAAGACGGCAAAAGCACTGCCGGTGCGAAGTTGGCAATAGCGACAATGACAGACTCCTCTCGGCTCAGGGTTTCCGCTCACAACATAGCGAGCCTCGCCACAAAGGCAGCCTCCTTCGTGCAATGACTCCATAACAAGGCTCTCCGAATTTAGCGTGGTTGAAGCTCTCTCAGTCTCGTCAATATTTCAAGAGCCCCGCCACCCTCGCTTCCTGCATCACCCGCTTGATCTCACCTTGGTACTAGCGTTCTTTAGCGCTTTTCTGGCGCCTGTTCTTTTAGCGCCCGTGCTTGGTTTTCGCGGCGGAGATGGCGGCTCTGCCTGCGGGCGTTTTGGGGCCCGTACTGAGGCTACGTTGCAGCCAATACCGGTTTTTATGTCGCCTCGGAATTAAGATTTTTCGAGTTCATTGACTGCGGCCCCGAACCTAGCAACCCAAGCATCGCGACGTGCCAACAAAGGTCCAATTGCAAGGTTAGCTTCGCGAATGGTTTCCTGGATATCGTCGCTCAATAGCTCGCCGTTTCGCACAAGTACTGCGCCATCGACCATGGTCAAGGCGACATCCCCTCCCTGCGCAGCGTGAACCAAATTATGCTGCAGATTCATATAGCTCCCCGAAGAAATAAGTGGCGTCATTCTTGGTGTTTCAATATTAAGCCCAATCATGTCTGCGCGTTTTCCCACCTCAAGTGACCCTATAGTCTCCTGCATTCCCAAAGCCCGAGCGCCGTCGATGGTCGCCATGCGGCAGATGGACCAAGCATCTAAAGCTGCTGCGTCAGCTTTACTGTGTTTGGCGAGAAGCGATGCCGTCTTTAACTCTTCGAACATATCTAGGTTATTGTTTTCCTTTTCGCCATCTGTACCTAACCCGACCGCAATACCTTTGGCTAGCATGGCGTCGATTCGCGCGGCCCCAGACGCAAGTTTCATGTTGCTAACGGGATTGTGGGCAACTCCCACCCCATGATCTGCTAGCAACTGGATCTCGATGTCATCCAACCAAACGCAGTGCGCCAATAAAGTTCTAGGAGTCGCCAGCAATCCAGTCTGCTCCAAAACTTGCACGGGCCGAGCTCCATAACGCTCAATGGTCTTCTCAACATCGAACCGGCTTTCATTGCTGTGAGTGTGGAACCCGACCTGATAATTTTCGCAAAGCGCGATAATGCGTTTCATCGCGGCGGGTAGCGCATAAAACATGTGTTCGAGGCCAACCCATACAGAAATACGATCGCTTTTGCGCTGGTGCCAGTCATTGATCAGTTGTTCATTAGTATCCAGGGTCTCAAAGTAATCGTGATCAGGATGCTCAGCTACATAGGGCACTAACACTGCTCGAATACCCAAATTTTCAGCAACTTCTGCACTACCATGCATGTGCCTCCACATATCAACAATAGTGGTGGTGCCACTAAGAAGTGCTTCTGCGTAGCAAAGTCGCGACGCCAGCGCAGCCTCGTCTGCAAGAATCACACGATGCATGGGATCAATATATTTTTGTAGCCAGGCCCAGACCGGCAAGCCCTCTGCTGTACCGCGTAACAAACCAGAATGGCAGTGAGTATTGACCAAACCCGGCATCAGCAAAGTTCTATCGAGGTTAACGACAGTGGCGTTTGGATAACGAGCTTTAAGACTTAGAGCATCTCCAACCGCCTCTATTGACTTGTCTGTTACCAACACCGCTCCTTCGGTAAACACATCGTTGCGCGCGTTCATAGTTACGACGGTGTCAGCCAGATACAAGATCGAGGTCATTACTTTTACCCTTGAGGATCACCAATATATATAGTGCCGAAAGTCAGGAAGGAAGTTTATGAAAAGAAAAGAAATCGGTTTCTGTCTTTTACTTGCGGTCTTCGTTTGCTGCATGGCAACGGTGAACATTTTGAGCGCCAAATTATGGACTTTGGGTGGCATCGCTATGAACGCGGGCATTGTTTTCTATTGGATCACTTTTCCCATTACAGATGTTATTGGAGAGGTTTACGGCCGAAAAAAAGCCACTTTCGTTGTTTGGCTCGGTTTTGGAGCCGCGCTTTTAATGTTGGTCTTGACTCAAGCAGTTGTCGCGCTCCCACCGCACGAAAGCTATGGACAGCAGTTCGCCCTGGAGAAAACGCTTAGTGTTGTTCCCGTTATGGTGGTCGCGTCGTTAACGGCCTATTTATGTGCTCAAACACACGACGTTGCGGCATTCGCTTTTTTGCGTAGGGTCACGAAGGGCCGACATCTCTGGTTACGAAACACCCTAAGTACGGCGTCCTCACAACTGATCGACTCTGTTGTGTTCAACGTTTTGGCTTTTTACCTGCTTACAAGCAGCCCCCTCCAATTTGAAGAGCTCTTTTCTATGACGATCGCCTTATGGCTACTAAAGATAGGAATTGCGGTTGTCGATACACCTATTGTTTATGGTTTGGTCTGGCTACTCGATGGAGAACGTTGCGAGGAAGACGCGTCCGAGATTGCATAGAGACCTGTCGAGAGGAGGTACAAGATTGCAGCGGCTCATTTAGCGTTGCAATGCGTCAAAATTTTCCCGGTCCGCAGATCCCTCAAGGGTTGTTTCAATTAATCGCATTACCTTGTCGGCTTCAACAGCTGTCGTTACGGAAGCCAATGGAATTCCGTACCAGGGGCCCGGCTGTTTGTAATGCGCTGGTCCAGCAGCAACGACATCTCCAATACTCATACCGTCAGTTACAACCCGAATTGCTCGTTTTTCTGTGCTAAACATTGACTCGTCTACAAAGAAAGCTACAGCGGTCGGATCATGATTATAAAAGCCCTCCAAAACGCCCGAAGACCGGTAGAACTTCCGATAAAACTGACTAGCTCGATAAATAAAATCGCCCGAAATACCACCATGCTTTCGAAC
>JAYYHB010000110.1:0-4848 GCA_036157095.1 Pseudomonadota bacterium | reverse complement strand
AAGAGTGCATGCAACTAATACTGATCAACAAAAGCGGTGAGCCCTCTCAGTTCGTATTGTCCTCGTTGAGGATCAAAACACTCGTGTTCGTAGCCGCGACAGCTTGCGTGGGATTGGTCTTTGCTGGCTTCCTACTAAAGCAATCGGACTTCGTTGATGCTGCGGTCATTGAAACTTGGCGCAGCAAGCTAAGCGAACAGGACGAATTTGTAGAGCGGCTGCGCGAACAATCCATCGCTCGCCGGCAGGCGGTCGGTCGGCAAATCGCTGAAATGCAGGCGCGGCTTTGGCGTATGGAAGCCCTAGCGTCTTATATGCACGAAACTTCAGGCTTGCCCAAGGACGAATTCGATTTTGATGCGCCCGTCTCTCAGGGTGGCCCTCTGAGCAGTGAGGCTGAAGTGCTCGCGGTAGATAATTTGGACAAGCAGCTAGCATCGCTGTCCCAACGTTTGAAGCAGCGTGAAACAGAACTCAGCATTCTCGATCAGGTATTGCTCGGCATCCATAACGACAAGGGCGCAAGACCAGCAGGACCGCCCATTGTTAAGGGCTGGATGTCATCGCCATTTGGTGAGCGCGTTGACCCTATTTCGGGAAAAAAAGCTTGGCATGAGGGGATGGATTTCGCTGGAGCGAAAGGCTCCGAGGTTATCGCTGTGGCGAATGGAGTGGTGGTTTTTGCAGGCTATCGCGACGGCTACGGAAAAATGGTCGAAATCAGCCACGGCAAGGATATGCGAACGCGATACGGCCATCATGAGGAGGTCTTAGTGCATGCCGGACAGAGCGTCAAGCGGGGCGATGTCATTGCCCTAATGGGTAGCAGTGGCCGCTCGACAGGGCCTCACGTGCATTTCGAAGTTCTCAAGGAAGGTCGCCCTGTTAATCCTGCCCGATACGTGAGCGCAATGGCACAATAGCCCAACTGCTTCGTAGAAATCTGCAGATGGAGAAATTCCTGCCTACCTTTGTATAGATCTCGCTTAGCTGCGGCTACAATGCGAGCTTTTTGAACACTCGGAATTATGGCTAATCTTCTCGCCCGCTTGTTCGGCACGAAAAATTCTCGTGAATTGAAGCGTATGGGCCGCTTGGTGCAGCAGATCAACGATCTTGAGACACAGTTCACTGCTCAGACTGATCTGGTTGCTCATACCGCGTCCTTGCGTCAACGCCTCGATTCAGGCGAAACCCTCGACGACTTGCTTCCCGAAGCCTTTGCCGCTGTGCGTGAGGCCGCCAAGCGCACGAAGGAAATGCGCCATTTTGACGTGCAGCTTATTGGCGGAATCACACTCCACGAAGGACGTATTGCTGAGATGCGCACCGGTGAGGGTAAAACTTTGATGGCGACGCTACCCGCTTACTTAAATGCGCTATCGGGCGCCGGTGTGCATGTGGTCACGGTTAATGATTATTTAGCGAAGCGCGATGCGGAATGGATGTCATCGATTTACGAAGCGCTCGGCCTTACTGTTGGGATAATTCAATCTGGTCAGATTGCCGAAGAGAAAAGGGATGCCTATCAAGCAGACGTTATTTATGGCACCAATAACGAATTCGGTTTCGACTACTTGCGCTCAAACATGGCCTTTACGGCAGAAGATCGTCTGCAAGGTGGGCTGGCCTTCGCCATTATCGACGAAGTCGATTCGATACTGATTGACGAGGCGCGCACGCCGCTGATTATTTCCGGGGCTTCCGAAGAAAACACAACCCTCTACAAAACCATTAATCAGATCCCACCGACGTTGGAAGAGCAGCCTTTCGATGATACGCCTCGAGTGTTTGGAGAACCTGATGCGGAGCCCACTGGCGACTACATGGTGGATGAAAAAAATCGCCAAGTAGAATTGACCGAGCTAGGACACCAGAAGGTCGAAGACGCTCTGATAAGGATGGACTTGCTGCAGCCCGGCGACAGTCTGTATTCGTCGGCAAACCTGAACCTACTTCATCATGTGCATGCAGCACTGAAGGCCCACAACCTGTATAACCGAGATGATCACTACATGATTACGGGCGGTGAGGTTGTCATCGTCGATGAGCATACGGGTCGCGCTATGCCAGGACGCCGCTGGTCTGATGGCATACATCAGGCCGTTGAGGCCAAGGAAGGTTTGGCGATACAAAACGAGAGCCAAACGCTGGCCTCGACCACATTTCAGAATTATTTCCGGCTCTATAAAAAGCTTTCTGGTATGACCGGTACTGCGGATACCGAAGCCTTCGAGTTTAAGCAAATCTACGGGCTTGAAGTCGTGGTCGTGCCGACGCACAGGCCGATGGTCAGAGACGACCGCAACGATCTGATGTTTCTGACGTTGCCGGAAAAATACAACGCCATCGTTGAAGACGTCGTGGACTGCATTGAACGGGGCCAGCCTGTGCTAGTGGGGACGGCGTCTATTGAGAGCTCTGAACTTTTGTCAGCAGAACTCAAACGACGTGGCATCAACCACAATGTGCTTAATGCGAAGCAACATGAGCGGGAAGCCGACGTTGTTGCCGATGCAGGCCGACCCGGAGCGGTAACTATCGCCACCAATATGGCAGGACGAGGTACGGATATTGTCCTCGGCGGCAGTCTGGAAGCTGAATTGGAAAGAATGTCTAACCCGACAGATGAAGAAATTGACCGCGCCAAAGCTAATTGGCGTAAAAGACATGAAGCGGTTATAGGAGCCGGCGGACTGCATATTGTTGGCACGGAAAGACACGAATCGCGTCGCATAGACAATCAGCTGCGCGGACGTTCGGGCCGTCAGGGAGACCCTGGTTCTAGTCGTTTTTATCTGTCGCTCGACGATAGCTTGATGCGCATCTTTGTTTCCGAGTCGGTTCGAAACATGATGCATAAACTCAACTCCGACAATGGCGAGGCGATCGAGCACAAAATGATCAATCGCTCGATTGAAAATGCCCAACGCAAGGTTGAGGGACACAACTTCGATATTCGTAAAAACCTGCTGGAATACGACGACGTTTCGAATGATCAGCGGCAGGTGATCTATCAACAACGCCGGGAGCTCATGGACTCCAGCGATATCACCGAAACTGTTGAGGGTTTACGCGAGGAGGTGGTCTACGATTTGGTCGCCCAGCATATCCCGCCTCAGAGCCTGATTGAGCAATGGGATATCGGTGGTCTCGAACTCGCGCTGCAAGGTGAATTCGGTAGTACCCAGGCTCTGAGCCAATGGCTAGAAGAAGACCAAGACCTGGATGAAGAGGGTCTAGCGGCGAAGGTGCTTGCGCAAATTGAGTCCGAGTACTCTGACAAAGAGTCACGCTGGCAAGAATCGGGCATAGACATGCGGCTGGTTGAAAAACAAATCATGCTGCAGATTCTCGATCAACGTTGGAAGGAACATCTAGCATCAATGGATCAGCTTCGGCAGGGCATACATCTGCGCGCCTATGCGCAGAAGCAGCCTAAGCAAGAATTTAAGCGCGAATCATTTGAGCTATTCCAAGATTTGCTGCAAAACATCAAATTCGATGTCATCCGCATGCTGTCGCGGATGCAAATCGAAAACCCCGAAGAAATCGAGGCCCAGGAACGCCTGCGTCGGGCCGAGGCTGCGCGAAAGATGAATTTCCAGCACAGCCAAGAACAGGCTGGCGCAACCAGCGAGGCCCGTAAGCCTGCTGAGGCGCCGAAGGCGGAAACCTTTATCCGTGAGGAGCGTAAGGTTGGTCGTAATGAGCCTTGCCCATGCGGTTCCGGTAAAAAGTACAAGCAATGTTGTGGGCGGCTTTGATGCCCGCTGAAATTTGCTGACATATGGCTGTAAATCTTTCACCACCAAAAAATCTCATTCCCGTGCCTGGCGTACGTCTCGCGGCAGTGAGTTCGGGTGTGAAGGGTGAGCAAGATGACCTTGCCCTTGTCGTGTTTGATCCTACAGCCGTCGTTGCAGGTGTTTATACCCAATCCGCCTTTGCCGCACCGCCGGTCTGGGTTGCGAAAGAAAGAGAGCGAACAGCGCGTGGTTGGTTGGCTAATAGCGGGAATGCCAACGCAGCCACTGGAGAACCCGGTCGCATAGATGCCGTTGATCTATGCCAGCGAGCTGCCGCGGTGCTCAAGCTTGAGTCCAATTCGCTTCAGCCCTTTTCTACTGGCGTTATCGGCGAGCGGTTGCCCATGGACAAACTCCTGGCGGCAATTCCGAGGCTGGCGACCTCTCTTGAGCCTGATAATTGGCTGGAATTCGCATCAGCGATCATGACGACGGATACCGTGGCGAAAGCCGTTAGCGAGCAAGTCAACATTGATGGCGAGGCGATCACGGTGACCGGAGTTGCGAAGGGCTCGGGCATGATCAAACCTAACATGGCAACGATGTTGGGCTACATCGCGTGTAATGCGACGGTATCTGGAGAAGTGCTTCGTCAGTTGGTGGTCGAAGTCGCCGATGCCAGTTTTAATCGAATTACCGTAGATGGCGATACATCAACTAACGACTGTTTTATGCTGTGTGCGTCAGGCGCATCGGCCATGAACCCGATTGTAAGCAGCAACGACCCGCGATTGCTGAAGTTGAAGCACACGCTCGCCTCAGTTGCCAAAAAGCTGGCTCAATCAATTGTGCGCGACGGTGAGGGAGCGACCAAGTTCGTTACGGTGACAGTGTCTGGTGGCGCTTCTCGGACCGAGTGTTTGGAGGTCGGCTATACCGTCGCCGAATCGCCCCTCGTTAAAACGGCGCTGTTTGCGGGCGATGCCAACTGGGGTCGCTTTTGTATGGCAATCGGCCGGGCACAGATCGACGGTTTGGATGCCGCAGGCGTGAGTCTCTGGCTAGACGAAGTAGAGGTTGCGCATCAGGGGCTGATGTC
>JAYYHB010000109.1:0-3650 GCA_036157095.1 Pseudomonadota bacterium | reverse complement strand
TGTAACTAGACTTTTCGAAAGTACTAGGGGCCTAGCTGAACCGTTTCTAGGCGACCAACTCAAACACTCGTCGCGGGCTTAGATACTAACTATAGTAGGGTCGATCTTTTTTAAATCTACGAGTCGGAAATATCCTTTTTTATCGAACCTTCGGTATCGATAAGGCGCTTTAGTCAAACGGATTCTGAATGAGGTGAGAGTATGAACAGAGAGTCAATAACTGCCCTAATGCTGGTGAGCATCTTGTTATTTGCAGGCTGCAACAATAAAGAAGAGTCGACCAACGGACTAACATCCGAGGAAGAGATTACAGCGAGAGCACTCGCGATCCATGAACGGGTTCTAACGGTGGACACCCATGCCGACACCCCTCTCCGGATGATAGAGCCAGGCTTCGATCTCGCGGTAAGGCATAACCCCTTGGACACAGGTTCAAAAGTCGACTACCCCAGAATGAAAGAGGGAGGACTCGATGCGATTTTTTTCGCGGCTTTTGTGTCACAAGACATCAGAGACAATGAGGGTAACAAACGAGCTAAGGCGCTAGTTACTGAGATGATCGATGCGGTGATTTCTTCGACCGAGGAGAATTCAAACCTAGTGGGCCTTGCCTTAACACCGAAAGATGCCTACACGCTTGAAGAAGATGGGAAAAGAGCCATCTACCTCGCGATTGAGAATGGATACCCAATTGGCGACGACCTTGCGAATATAGAGCTTTTTTTCAACAAAGGCGTGAGGTACATCACGCTTGTGCATTCCTCGAATAACGATATCGCAGATTCTGCTACCGACACCGCGGGGCCCGAACACAATGGACTAAGCGCCTTTGGCGAGCAAGTTGTTAGGGAGATGAATAGGCTCGGAATCATGGTGGACGTCTCTCACGCCAGCGATGATGTGTTCTTCGACGCGATTGCAATTTCGGAGGCGCCAATCATAGCAACACACTCCAATGCCCGAACGGTCACTGAACACGACCGCAATATGTCGGACGAAATGTTGCGACTGATGGCAGAGAACGGTGGCGTTGTGCAATTGACACTGCTCTCCAGTTATCTGCGCGATGACCCCCCAAATCCAGAAAGATCGGCGGCGCTTCAAGAACTGCGATCATCAATGAAGAATGTAAGCAGCATGACCCTCGAGGAGCGTGCAGAGCGACGCTTAGCCTTCAATGAAATAAACAAAAAGTTCCCAACACCTTTAGCAACAGTCGAGGATGTTGTGGATCACATCGATCAGATGGTTAGCGTTGCCGGAATCGATCATGTCGGAATCGGGTGCGACTTCGATGGTGGAGGAGGCATCGATGGCGTATTTGACGCGAGCGAAGTGATGAATATCACAATCGAACTAGTTCGTAGAGGTTACTCCGAAGAGGACATAGAAAAAATTTGGGGCAAAAATGTAATGAGGGTGTTCGAAGAAGTTCAGAGAATTGCTGAAGTTATCCAAGCAAGAACCCTATCCTGACAAATGCAGGTATCGTTGAGATCTTTCAGTGCTCTTTTGCTCTTGTGTTCCGCAAGTTTGGTGCATGGACACCCTCTAAAGCTGTCATTAAGCCAAATAGAGTACTCGTCGAAGAGCGATACTATCCGCGTCGATCTCAGGCTTTTCTTGATGGATGTTAACGAGGCTTTGACCTTCGACCCCGAAAGCACCGAGCTCAGATTTTGCGAACCAGATGAATCCCCAAAAGCCAACTCCTTATTGATGAGGTACCTTGATGACTTCATAACAATAGAGGCGAATGGTCAGCGAGTACCAATAAAATTAGAGAATAAAAGTCTCAAAGGGGAAGGAATAAACACCGCACTACAAATAAGTTTTGAATATCCGCAGGAAAAGCCACTCAAGTCTTTGAAAATAAAAAATGCGGTTTTTACCGATTTATTTTTCGATCAAACCAACATTATCTACGTTCACAACGACTCCGACTCGACGAGTCTTATGCTAAACAGGCGGACTCCCAGCCACACGCTGAAGTTTTGACATGCACTCTATAAGTTTTTACTTGGAGCTGGGGTTCCGACATATCTCTGATCTTGCTGGGTATGACCACATTCTTTTCTTAATGGTCCTCTGTGCCGTCTACCAGCTACACCAATGGAGAACACTACTTGTACTGGTGACTGCTTTCACTGTAGGTCATAGCATGACGCTGGCACTAACCTCATTCAGCGTAATTAGTATCAGATCAGAGGTTATAGAATTTCTGATACCAGTGACCATAGTGGCAACGGCCATCCACAATCTTTTTATTAAACCTTCCATGCAAATTTTGGGGCACAACCGTGCTTATTGGATGGCGTTATGTTTTGGTTTTATTCATGGGATGGGGTTTGCCAATTATTTTAGGGCTCTCCTCCTCGATGAAACCTCGATATTCATACCTTTACTTGGGTTCAATCTCGGGATTGAGATAGGACAGTTAATTATAGTTTTTTTCATCGTAACAACCGCCCATCTTTTCACGAAAATATTTCGGGCATCAGCGCGGGACTGGAATATTTTTATATCAGGCGCTGGATTCGGTTTGTCGCTCTTACTGATGATTGAAAACAAATTCTGGTAATGGTGGTCGAGAGCTTGTCTGAGCGACCGTAGACCAAAATCAAAAAGTTCACTATGCCAACTTTTAAAAGGCTTAAATTTTGTTATTCACTACACCTCAAACAACTTTTTTCTGTCATCATTAAACGATACAGTAATCGTCTTCCTTTCCAAGAATCAATCGGGGAAGAGCATGCATCCTAGTCTTCAATTTGCGTCTCTTTCGATGCTTTAAGCCACGGTAAAAATAAGCGACCCTCATCCAACGCCTTTTTCTTTGCTGGCACATCAGGAATTAAACCCATTAACCTATCTGGGCGATTAGGTTCAACTTGCCAGGATTGCGGAAATGGCGCGGCTTTAGGCCCATTTTTATCGCGTAAGTTGATGCCCTGGGCCAGTCGCGGGGTGTATGGAATGGCGTTCTCCCCCCCAGGATTAGCCGCTTGGGCATACAGGGCTGTTCGCAGTGCTTGCCGTACAAAATAATATTCAGGATCGTTAATCCGATTGACCTTTTCCTCAGGGTCCAAAGCCAGATCGTAAAGTTCTTCAAGATCCCAAATGCCGTGATACTGAATGTACTTTATATCGTCTCGAGTAATTGCCAGCGTTGTGGGTGTCATAGGGAAGCTCCACTCCCAATAGTACTGATATAAAAAGTCTGGTTCCCCCCAAGATTCGCGGTCTTGTTCACCAGTAATGAGTGGCCAAGCGCTCTTACCCTCGAACTGCTTTGGCTTCTGTATACCTGCTATGTCTAAAAACGTGGGCGCTAAATCTAAATTGCGAATACGCGTTTTATTTGTACTACCGCCTTTGGCGTCTTTCGGCGCATAAACGATCATTGGTACTTTGACCGAAGCTTCATAAGCATTGCGCTTATCGATCAGACCATGATCCCCCGTTAAGAATCCGTTATCACTGTAAAAGACGATGACCGTGTCATCAGCCAGATTTAGCCCTTCAAGCACAGCTCGCAGGCGCCCCATACTGTCATCCACCGACGACAATGCCCCATAATAATCGCGCAGGTAATCCGTCATCTTGCGGTCACTGGCATAAAAAAAGTCAATGCCATGCCAGCTGTT
>JAYYHB010000108.1:0-3108 GCA_036157095.1 Pseudomonadota bacterium | reverse complement strand
CGCCAGTCGCTCGGCACCACCCGGTTCAGCCAAACTTTCTCGAAAACCTTGACGAAAATCGTTCACCGCTTTGAGCGGGGTTAAGAAGGTTCGCATTTCGGGCGATAGCGCCTCATAGGCCGCAGTCGCGCTGGCCCACAGGGTATCGCCGCCCACCTCAGGAATGATCTGACCCTGCAACAGGGTGAAACTTGGTGGGCACTGCATAAACGTCATGTCGGAATGCCAAACCTCAATTTTGGAGGGGTTTTCCGCCGTGCTCTCGAGAATCTGTACATCTGGCACGTCGTTGACCGTGGCATAAGCCGGATGCCCTAGAACGTCGCCAAAGGCCTTTGCGAAAGCAGCAAATACAGCGGGTGTTTTTTCCTGATCGCGAAAAAACAGCACCTCGTGCTGCACCAGCAAATCTCGTACCCGGCGATAGTGGGCATCACTAGATGCCACGTCAGCGAGAGATACGCCAGAAACAAAGCCGCCCAGGGCACCTGCAGCCCTATGGGCCTGTATTTGATCAATTGACGCTATCAACCTCGCCTCCGCTGCTACTCTCCGTCACCGACCCAATTGTAGACAAGGGGTAGCGGTGATACACCCACTATTCCTTGGGTCGCATTCTGCTCCTGGGGTAGTCTCTTGCCATGGGACGATATCGACCTCCGGAGCCGGAAAAAACCGCAGTGATTACCGCGTCGGGATTTGCGCGACTGCAGCAAGAACTGAATTTTCTGTGGAAGGAAAAACGCCCGAAAGTCACCGCTCGAGTGGCCGCTGCCGCTGCTCTGGGAGATCGATCCGAAAATGCTGACTACATTTATGGCAAGCGACAGCTAGGAGAGATCGACCGGCGCATTCGTTATCTCGATAAACGTATTCGCACCATGCAAGTGGTTGATCGTTTGCCCGCCGACAAAACCAAAGTTTATTTTGGGGCATGGGTCACCTTGGAGGGCGTTGATGCTGATTCGACTGGAGAAATCTCCAAGTCCCTCCCCACCTATCGCGTCGTCGGCCCAGATGAAATTGACTTCGATACGGCCTACATCAGCATCGATTCCCCCATGGCTAGAGCGCTAATCGGCAAATCTGAAGGCGACGAAATCTCTCTGGTGCAGTCAGATACCAGCACCAAGATACTGAGCTTCGAACAGACGGCTCGGCCTCGGCATTATCGCATTTGTGCAGTTCGCTATGATCCACTTTAAGCACCCCTAATCCGTCGGTTTTAAAGGTTGGCAACAGCTTGGATCGCCTCTGGCCAAACAGAAGACAAACAGGGGCTAACAGATTCAAAAGGAAAAGAACCAATCAGGCGAACCACGACCATCCTGTTCGAACAGCGTAATGCTATGTAGAAACTAAGATGGCGGATGTATGGGGTTCACCGTGGGACGCAGGGAAATCCGCTCCTTGCGCTGTACTTGCGAGGTGACTACAGCATTCGCCTGCGGTTGTGAGGGGATTGTTGGGTGGCCTAAGGCCAGAGAATTCAAGCGTGCAAACAGGGCCTGAATCGGTAGATCCTCCAAGGCGCGAAACAAATGCCATTGATCCAACAAACCGCGTATCAGTATCACTGCAGTTCGCTGCTTGGCCTGTAACGACTTTTGTGTAGCAGCCCCCCCTGTGCCGGGTAAAGGTAAGGAAGCAACCGAGCCAGGCTGATCAAAAAAGTATTGGAGGACGCCCATTTCACTCTCGCTTAATACTGGGGTAATGGCCAATAGTTGATGCTCTAAGACTTTGGCCGCGAGACCTTCCTTATCGCCAAAGTAGTGGTAAATCATGCGTTTATTGATCTTTGCCAGCGAAGCGACTCGATCCACCCGCAGCCCTGCGACGCCGTGATCTGCCATCATCTTCGATGCCACTTCGATCAGTCGGTTCTTGGTTTGATCCGGGTCACGCATAATTTATGTAACCATTTAGATACTTTACGTTCAACATTGGCGGGAAAGGTACCAAATGATCTGAAAATAAGAACACATCTGATGACTAAGTAACATTATAGTTACTTATTAGATCCCCGCGATGCTTTGCTGGGTTTGTTCAAGGCTGAGAAGATAGCGCTTAGTATCAAGACCGCCGCTGAAACCCGTAAGCGCACCGTTGCTACCGACGACGCGATGGCAGGGGATAAATATTGCAATGGGGTTATTGCCGTTAGCATTACCAACTGCCCGAACGGCCCCTGGAGAACCGATGATTTCGGCAATTTGCTTGTAAGAGCGCACCTGGCCAAACGGGATTTGGTTCAAGGCTGCCAGCACTCTGTTCTGAAAGGGTGTTGCCTTCGGCTCTAGGGCAACCTCAAAGCAACGACGTTGACCGGCAAAGTACTCCTCCAACTCGAGTCTCGCCTGCTCGAATCTTGCCTCACTGGCCTGCCAATCGGGACCAGGCTCTTTTCTGGCTTTATCGCCGGTAGAAAAATACAAACCGGTCAAAGCACGATCGTTAGCGGTTAACATCAGCCGACCAATGGGGCTTTTGATGTGCGTATAGTATGGCCGCATGCTTGCCTCCTCATAAGTAAGTGTGTGCTTACTCATTGTTCAAAACGGATTTTTTCTTACGTTCCCTTTCAAGGCCTGCCAAACGCCAAATATGCATGAGGGCATAAGCCCGCCAAGGACGCCAGCTCTCAGCATGTTTGAGCGCTTGCGCCGGTGTGGTTTGCAGCTGCTTCAGAACCACCCAATCGTTGTACGGGAATGCATCGACATCCTTCACCACGCGCAGGCGCATATAGTTCTGCGTCCAAGGTCCGATGCCCTGGATACTGGCGATTTGCTGCACGAAGGCTTCGGTGTCTTCGCCCTCCAGCAAGGTGAGAGCTTGCTCCGCAACCCAGCCAGACATGGTCGAAATAGCGCGACCACGATTACCCGGCATACCCAGCTCGGCGATCTCTTGATGCATCAGTTGCAGCGGCGATGGAAAGTCGCCGTCGCCGTAGGTATCGACCATGCGATTGGCCAGTTCCGTGCCCCTCGCGACGCTCACCTGCTGGCCAAGTACTGCACGTACAGCGCTCTCAAAGCCATCCCATGCCCCGGGAACCCGCAGCCCCGGTGCAGCGACAACGCTCGCCCTAAGTGCTGGCGC
>JAYYHB010000107.1:0-4108 GCA_036157095.1 Pseudomonadota bacterium | reverse complement strand
TACGCTCGACCACTTTGTTCGAACTCTGACGCTCGGAGATCGGCGCGAAAGGTCGTCGACGTCATGCTATTCGCGCTGGCCGAGTAGAATCAACTGATCCTATGCCCGATGGCGATCAGGATCGTAGCCTTGGCGAAAAGCGCTTCTAGTAAGAAGTTGCCAACCTAATAAAAAGTCGGTCCGCCTTATCGCGCTGAAAACAGAACCCTGTGGCAGCCTAATAGAGCCTCGTCGATATATAGATACAAGTCTCGGATCAGGTGCGAAACCGCAGCAACGTATCTTGCGTCCCGCCAGCGCCGCCTAGCAAGTGCTGCAGGTAAGTCTCATAAGTTTCCATCCACATGCCTTGAGAGCGTTCACGACCGGCTTCCACGTCGGTTTTTGTGCTCTTCATGTACCAATTGTTGCAGCGCAGCCAAACTTTACCATCAGCAGATGCATTGCATCGCCGAGTCCAATCCGCCACTGCTTCAGCCCTAGGCTCGACCTCGTGTGCACCCTCCCGACGCATGCGGGCCACCAGGTTGGCAATGTACTTACCCTGCTCCTCGCAAAGCAGGGTCACATTGGTGACCGGATTCAAACTCTGGGGCCCGATCATCAAATAGAAATTTGGTAAGTTTTCTACATGCATGCCCCACAACGATTGGGGACGAGTCATCTGCCAGTTGTTGGCCTCATTTGCACCATACCGGTCAGCCAAGGTTACGCCCTCTCGACCGGTCACGGGAAAAGAGATGTGGTTGCTATCAAAGCCAGTGGCGTAAATCAGAACGTCGACATGGTGTCGGTCCCCGCTCGCCATCACTACACCGCTCTCGGTAATCTTGACTACCCCCTTAGGGTCATTCACTAACTTAACATTCGGCTTGTTGAACGTGGTGTAGTAATCATCGATAAACAAAACTCGTTTGCAGAAAAAGGGATAATCGGGTGTTAACAGCGCCGCCAGTTCTGGGTCGTCCACCTCGTGATGAATCCGTTTTACGATAGCCGAACAGATTTTGTCGTTTGCCTCCTTATCGTGCAGCATGTCGAAGTTGAATGGCAATTCGCTGTCCCGAGGCGTGCCGTTTTGCCAATCCACATGTCGCAAACTTTCGCTGTAACCGCCCTTCCTAAACGCCTCTACGATTTCTGGCGGCGTCGGCTCATCGTCTCTAGGCAGCGCCCATGTGGCAGAGCGCTGAAAAACTGTAAGGGTCTCAACTTCATCGGCGATGCTGGTGATGACCTGAGCCGCAGATGCGCCTGTACCAATGATCCCTACGTGCTTGCCCTTTAGGTCGACACCGTAGTCCCATTGTGCGGTATGAAAACTCGCGCCTTTAAACTGCTGCATGCCTGCCACTTCCGGCATCCGAGGTGTCGATAAGGGCCCACTCGCGCTCACCACGTGAGTCGCTACATAGTTGCCACTATCGCTACCTTTGGCCATGCCATGAGTGCTGATCTGCCATTGCCCCGTGCCAACGTAGTTGATACTGGTTACTTTGGTTGAAAAACGAATGTGTGGCTCTAAGCCGCAGTATTCGACCAGCTTATCTGTATAAGTCGCGATTTCGTGCTGGGTGACATATTTCTTGGAAGGGATGAAGCCAATGCGATCTAAAAAGGGCAAGTAGGCGTATGACGGTACATCGCATGCTGCCCCGGGATAGCCGCCGACACCCCCCTTTTGCCATACGCCACCCAGCGAATCGCCCATTTCTAAAATGCAGAAGTCTTCGATACCAGCTTCTTTCAAAAAATAGCCGCACAGCAAACCGGAAAAACCGCCGCCTACAATGACCACTTCGTATTGATTGGACATAGCTTTTAACCTTCGATGTTGGGTACAAGGACTGTTGTGACAGTCCGATAGATTCTAGATAAGGCGTGAGGCTAACTGCCCACCATGACTTCCCATTATGCCAGCACAAGAACAAATTGCCTGCCTTGAACGACACCTTCGAGATATCGATAAGATTCAGTCAAAGAAAGTCGAGTCTTGACTCAGGCTACTGCTCAACACCCAACGTAGCCTCTATCAGCGCACTTCATTGCGTTGTCTTGGGCCCGCGCAATCTCACTTTGAGCCATGCTCGAGGCCAGACGCTCACGACTGGCGGCAGCCTGAGGGTATCCATTTGCAGAGGCTAGGTTAAACCACATGTGCGCTTTGACCGGGTCGCGAAAGGTACCTTTGCCGTCCGCATAGGCAACACCCAGATTATGCTGGGCTTGCGGGTAGCCTTGCGCAGCTGCTTGTTGAAAGAGTCGAAGAGATTCCTTGAAGTTTTGAATTACGCCCTCTCCTTTAAGATACAAAGTGCCCAATGCATCCAGTGCCTGGGGCGACTGTTGTTCCGCGGCTTGTTGGTAATAGCGCTGAGCGGTTTGACGATCAACATCAGTCCCCAAACCTTGCTCATACATTAATCCCACCTGAAACTGAGCTTCGGCATTCCCCTGCCCCGCTAGCGTCTCGTAAAGCTCAAGCGCTGTGACGTATTCTCCTCGCTCGAACGCATCATTGGCGGTTGGTAGGTCTTCGGCATCGCTTATTGGCGCCCACAGGCTACCTGCAATCAACAGCCAAATTTTGCAGGTAATTGCCCGAAAGCAGACAAATCGAAGCTGACTAGAGGGTGCGGTAACGTTCATAAGGTGTATGGACATTTTACATTGTTTACTTCAAACCATAAGTCGGCATCGATAAAAGCTTTCTTGAGCGTCGCGCTAAAAGGGCCGCGTTTCACCAATTTTCATGACCCATGCCTGATGCTCACCCAGCCCCTGCACAGAGGCTGCGGCTTTAAAGCGTTCTGGAGGCTGGCTAAGAGGCTCATCGGATAGATCGAAGGTGCCGAAATGCATAGCTACTGCTGCCTTTGTTTTTAGATCTATTGCCGCCGTCACCGCTTCTTCTGGATTCATGTGCGATGCCCGCATCATCTGCCGCGGGGCATAAGCGCCGATGGGAAGCGCAGCTAGATCAAATGGTCCAAGATAATCGGCAATTGCCTTAAACCCCGAAAAGTAGCCCGTATCTCCAGCATGATAGAAACGACGGCTATCGCTGATCATTGCCCAGGAGGACCAGAGTGTCTTATTGGTATCGGTAAGACTGCGCTTGCTCCAATGCTGAGCGGGCAAACAATGCACTGTAAGTCCAGGGAGATCCAAGCTTTGTCCCCAGTCCAATTCCTTTACATTAGTAATGCCGTGGCGGCGCAGCAGGGCAGCATTGCCCATGGGAACCAAAAACAGCGTTTGTGCATTTCGTGCTGCGAGCGATCGCAGGGTGGGAATATCGAGATGGTCATAGTGATTGTGAGAAATCACCACGAGGTCGATTTTCGGCAGATCGACTAACGCTATTGGGGTTGGTACAAAACGCTTGGGGCCTAGCAGCGGTATAGGACTCGGAATCTTTGACCAAATCGGATCCGTCAAAAAGCTCATGCCGCCCATTTGCACAAGCATGGTCGAATGACCGATCCAAGTTAGAGAAGGTTGTTTGTGCGAGGCATACCCGTATAACCGATCTAAATCAGGTATCTGGAGCTGGGGCGCATTCTCGCCATTACGAAAATAGGTACCGAGGCGCCGGAACATGAAAGGGGCTTTGATCCTGAGGCTGCCGTGATCAAGTGACTTGCTTGCATTGGCATATTTACCATCGTCCCAGGGCGCTCTTTTAATAGCGACTGAATCTGTTCCCGCGAACGTTCGCCCATCAATCAACAACAGAGATAGCACCGCGATTATTAACCTTCTGTGCATCAAAACTCACTCCTCCGTACCAGAAGTTTATGCCTCGATCATCGCCATAACTGTTCCCAGAAAAGGCTAGAAATCCCCCTTTAAATGGGCCATGTTTTACCGCAAGGGGGATAGGATTATGGATCTATACGAGGCCATGAGCACACTGCGTGCAGTGCGCAGACTTCGACCAGACCCAATTGACGAGGCTGTCATCGAGCGTGTCCTCACTGCGGCCACATGGGCACCAACGGGCGGAAATACTCAGCCTTGGCGGATCATTGCAGTTACAGACGCTGAATTAAAGCAGGCGCTGCAAGATCTCTACAGACCTCATTGGGACGCATATGTGCCCGGC
>JAYYHB010000106.1:0-3258 GCA_036157095.1 Pseudomonadota bacterium | reverse complement strand
GCCGCAAGTGCGTTGATTGCTGCAAATCACCAAGTGTGTGCTCAGCAGTTTTGAGCTTTTCTACGTACCCCAGCTTCATGTAGCGAATTTTCTCCTGCTCCGCGCAAAGGTCACTATGCCGGGTGCGCACCTGTACGAGTGCTTTTTGCACTTCGCCCGCCTCCTTACCCGCGCCATCGGCCATGGTCTGCCAGCGCTCAATAGAGGCTTGCAGCGCGCTAGACACGGATGCTCTCGCGCAGCTGCGCTACGGCATCTTCGAAGGTCACCAGTTCATCCATAGGCTGGCGTAAAAACTCCTCCATTACATTGCGCAGGGCAATCGCACGATCCAGATCAACGTTGGTACCCATCTCATAGGCGCCGACTTGAATTAGGTCGACATTCTGCTGGTACAGCGTCCAAAGTCTGCGAAACATATTGGCCGAATTCAAATCATCAATGTCGGCAATAGCCGGCATCAGGCGCGAAATCGAGCCCGCCAGGTCAATGGCGGGATAATGCGCGGCGTCGGCCAATGCTCGGCTCAGTACGACCTGCCCGTCCAGTGAAGCTCTCGCCAAGTCCACTACGGGATCCTGCAAATCGTCACCCTCAGCCAGCAGGGTATACAGAGCCGTAATACTGCCTTGACCAGCACTACCCGTCCCCGTGCGCTCAATCAGGTTGGGCAGCAAACTAAATACCGACGGAGGATAGCCTTTAGATGTAGGTGGCTCACCAATAGCCAGACCAATCTCGCGCTGCGCGTGGGCGACTCTGGACATACTGTCCACGAGTAGCAGCACATCCTTGCCCTGGGCGCGAAAGTACTCTGCATATAGGTGTGCCAGATTGGTTGCACGAATACGCAGCAAAGGAGAGTTATCGGCTGGAGCCGCGACTACGACAGCATGTCCCATGCCTTCGGGTCCCAATATTTGCTCGATAAATTCTTTGACCTCGCGGCCACGCTCGCCAATCAGGCCAATAACCACTACGTCGGCTGAGGTGAACTTGGTCAACATCCCCAGCAAAACGCTTTTCCCGACGCCAGAACCGGCAATCAGCCCGAGACGTTGTCCACAGCCTATGGTCAGCATGGCGTTGATTGCCTTTACTCCCACATCGAGAATACGGTCAATTGGCTTGCGCTGCATAGGATTGATCGGCTTGCCCTGAAGGCTTTGGCGTCGGGCCGCTCGGATTGGTGGGAGACCATCTAATGGCTCACCCAAAGCATCGACAACGCGACCGAGGAGATGGTCGCAAACCATGGCCGTATCTGCATCAGAAACAAGAAAGACTTTTGCGCCTGCGTGCAAGCCCGATGCTTCCCAAAGCGGCATCATGAAGATAGTACCACTGCCGAAGCCCACTACCTGAGCATCAACATACTGCGATCGGTCAAGTGGATCTGACACGTCGCGCTGGCCAGATTTTAATATTCGGCAAATTGCTCCAACAGTGGCAGTCAGCCCTCGCGCCTCGATCGTGAGACCAACAATCCTCGTCAGTATGCCAAAAGTCCGAGGCCGTGGTGCCTGCAGACGATCAGTTGCATGCTTAACGTGGCTTTGAAAACTAGCAACTCGTGAATTTAGCCCTGCCATCAATCCTCATCCTCTTCGGGAGGGCGCTGAAAAAATATGTCGTCCACTTCAGAGTAATCACCCTGAAAGATGGCACCTTGGTCGTCTAACTCGCCAGCAAACCAATCATGCTCTTCGACAGTAGGTATGACCTCTGTCGCATCATCTTCTGCGGCGTCCATGTACTGCGCTTGCCGACCTGTCTGCAAGACACTTTTGGGTTCCTGATTCTCGGACGGAACGTCAGTGAGCAATTGATCTGCAAGCTGCTCAACGCGATGATCGATCAGGTCGACAATGCTAGTGTCCTCAACGGCCAGCCGTACGGACCCGGGCTGCAGTGCGTCGTCACGACGCAGCGCGTAAGTAGCGAATATCGCCTCAAGCTCAGGCTGCTGCAAACGCTCATACCAGTCGTGCGAGACATATATGATGACCTCACCCATTTGCATGGGGTCGACTTGCGACAGTGCCTCCTCAATAAATCCCGTCAGGGAAGCATCGCTCAAAGTAAGCTCACGACGCGAAATTTGCTCCGCCAGCGATATAGCGAGTTTTTTCAGCGGGTCAAATAAATCCTGGTGTGCAACCAAGTGGTTTCGCGCTTCGTTGACCAACTCGCCAACAATGTCTCCAAGCTCCGAAACAAGTGCTGCATTGCTTGACTCGCTTTCCATTTCGATCATCTGCTTGGCCTCAAGCTGTCCCTGAGCCTGGCCCTCTGCAAAAGCTTGCGCCCTAGCTCGCTCGACTTCTTTTTCCTTATCGGTGCTCAGTTCCATGAGCTTTTGCTCTAGCTCTGCAATACGATCTAAGTCTGCCCGTCGTAACAGTTCCGCCGATTCAGACTCGCGGGGTTCTGCGTCGCCAGCAAGCTCTTTAATTGCTTCAGCAGAATTCTGAGGCATACGGCCGGTATCAGGATCCAGCGCTACTCCAAGCGACTTCGCACCAACGACGCCAATAAACCCGTCCGCCTCGTTAAAACTTGGGTTTGTCAACTCCTTTGAATTCAAAAAAGCTTGACGCTCACGAGCCGCTTTGAAAACCGGGTCCGAAACGAACTTTGGTCCTTGGCTAACGTTAGACAAAACCGCCACCGTCGGCTGACGCAAGAATAATCTCGCCAGCATCCTGAAGTTTACGAGCCTGGCGAATAATGTCTCGCTGTGCGTCTTCTGCATCGGTGACACGCACCATGCCCATCATTTCCATCTCGTCTAGGAACATCGCACCAGCACGCTGGGACATATTGGATAAGAATTTCTCAACCACAGGCTCCGGCGCCGCTTTAAGTGCATAGGCCATCTGCTCTTGCTCCAGGGTGCGCATAAGAATTTGGATACTGCGATTGTCCAGATCCACCAGGTTCTCAAAGTCAAACATGTTGTCCTGAATGCGCATGGCAAGATCTTCATCCGCGCTGGATATGTCTGTCATTACAGAAGTTTCAACATCGAGTTTGGTCTTACCCATAATGTTGGCCGCCGCTTTCACGCCACCCAGTGCTGCGGATGAAGTAGTGGACGTCGCGAACTGTTTCGCCATCACGGCTTCGAGTTCCGCCATGGCATTCGGCTGCACGGTATCTAGCAATGCGACCCGGCGAATCACCTGAGGACGGATGGCAGGCGGCAAAAAGGTTAGGACGTCTGCGGCAGTCTCATCCTCTAATACCGACAAGATA
>JAYYHB010000105.1:0-3665 GCA_036157095.1 Pseudomonadota bacterium | reverse complement strand
GATCAAGACGCTGGTGCGCGTCTTTTGCGCAGCTGCGGAGTGGATGAGATTGATGAGCTTATCGGACAGAGCTGGGTGCATGTGCGTGACGCCATCTCTGGTGCCTATAACGAGACGGATTAAGAGGCATTGAACATCATGGTTATGCGATAAGTAAGGAGTCGATGTTGAACACGATCAGCAACTGGGAGGGAACATGCTCGACTTGGTAATTAAAAATGGCAAGGTGGTAGACGGTAGCGGTCTGCCAGCCTTTAACGCCGATGTGGGCGTTAAAGACGGTGTCATCGTTAAGATTGGCCCTATTACCGAGGACGCGATAGAGACCATTGATGCCGAGGGCCAGGTAGTTGCACCCGGCTTTATTGATCCCCACACCCACTTCGACGCGCAGCTGCTCTGGGACGGAGCGGCGAAGCCCGCCATCGAACATGGCGTAACGACCATCGTCCCGGGCAATTGCTCGTTGTCCCTTGCCCCACTCAAGGCCGAGCACCGCATGAAGTTGGTTGGCATGTTCAACCAGATCGAAGAAATGCCATATAAAGCTTTTGCCGAGGGCGTGGAGTGGAATTGGGAAACGTTTGAAGAATTTGTGCGGCGAATTGGCCGCGGACTGAACATCAATGTTGCGCCGTTAGTCGGTCACAGCGTATTGCGTCTATGGGTTATGGGCGATGACTCGATGAAGCGAATCGCGTCACTTAGTGAGACCCAGTCAATGTGCGACTTGCTATCCGAATGTCTTGAGTCCGGCGCCATTGGATTGTCGACAAGCTTTATTGACATGGATGAGCGGCTGCAGCCTGTACCAAGTCGATACGCTGATCCGCAAGAACTCGATGCGCTGTGCGCGGTTCTTGCTCAGCACAACAAGATCTTGCAGGTTGTGCACGAGTTTTACGATACGGATCTCACTCTGGCGCGGGTTGATCAGTTGGCTGATATCAGCCTGAAACACGGCATCAATACCACCTTGTCGCCGCTATTCGTCGACCGCAACAATGCTGCCGGCGCGCAAAAAATTGTTGAGCGGGTTGCTGAGCAAACTGAGCGTGGCGCAAGAGTCTGGCCTCAAGTGCAAACACGCCCCATAGACATTTCCTTTAATTTTTCTGTGCCGAGTCTGCTGTTTGTGCGACTGCCGAAATGGTACGCCCTCATGCGCTTCAATGGGCCTGAGCAGATCATGGCGAGCCTAAAGGATCAAAACACGCGTGAGACCCTGATCGCCGAAGCCCAAGGCATGATGCCCCTGTGGAACAACCTGGTGTTGCGGCAGGTGGTCAGCGAGGCTAATCAAGGGATGGTAGGTAAAACACTCAAAGAAATCGCAGCACTGCGTCAGTCAGATGCACTTAACGTTATGATTGATCTATCCCTCGAAGAGTCGTTAGAAGCTCATTTTCTTAGCGCTGATATGGGCCATAACGACGACGCCCTCGTCGCTCCACTTTTGAAGCATCCCCATGTGATGATTGGGGCGAGTGACGGTGGGGCGCATATTTTATCCTTCGCGACCTATGGAGACACCGGCTATCTCCTCGGTCACTTTGTGCGTGATACTGCCCACCTTGGCCTCGAAGCGGCGGTGAAAAAGATCACTGCCGATCCGGCGAATCTCTGGGGCATGGGGAACCGAGGCATGCTGCGAGAGGGTTTTATTGCGGACATTACAGTCTTCGATGCATCTGTCGTCGACCGAGGTGCTGAATACTTTGTGCAAGATGTGCCCGGTGATGGGTACCGCTATGTCAGAGATGCTCATGGTATTCACTCCGTCGTGATAGGGGGAGCGCTGGCTTACGATAAGGCTAACGGTTATTACGAGGCCCACCGTGGGCAAGTCATTGGCTAGGATTTGGTGAAAGCAGAGGCCCGGCCGCTCGGATTTGAATGGCGGATGGCGTGTCAAGTCCAGAGAGTTGATTCACTCGGATCATTGATTGGGTTCCACTCACATGGTCTTGCCCACGCTCAGAGTAGCGCAGGAGGTGTTTGGCCGTATCGTGGCCTGTAATGATCACACCAGCTGAGCGTAGTTCGGCACGAGAGGCACGCGACTCGGCATAGGCTAGGTGACAATTAATATTGCGCATGTATGAAGCCTCTTCCGCGCGTACGTCTGAAAAATGTGCCACTTTGTTGCTCTGACCGTCACCGCGACGGAAAGGCAAAATGCCGCAGCCAGTCTTATAGCACCGCTGACCGAATGAATTATTGCCCTCGTCGGCGAAACGCGATGTACCCAAGGCGGACTCCATGGCTGCTTGAGACAGAGCCAGTGAAACCGGCACGATATCCGCCGCAGCAACAATTCCCGAATTTGCTTGTCAGTAGGCAGGGCGGCATCGACTTCGTAGTGCGCCGTCAGATTCCGAACCAATCGCATGTCGGCAAACCCCAGCTTAGAACTTGGAATGCCGGTCTTGGCCTGGAAACGCCTGCGTTCTTCGAACAGTTTTGATTGTTGGCCCTCACCATGGGTTGCAGGTACTCGAAAAATGCTTGTTTCTTTTGCCGCACATTACTGTGGCGCGCAAAGTCCGGCAGTGGATTCACATCAATACCTTGTGCTCGCTGCGATTTCGGCGCGGCAGGAATGTCAGGCGCAAGTTGACTCGGCGCGAGTGCGGCAACCGTTTTTACCACGACAGCGTGGAACCCCCATGGGGTCCTCATCGGTAGTTCGCTGCCTTGCTCAGGGAGTGCTGAGTTGTCATCAACTAGACCTCAGTCAATTGGTGCGACAAATAGGTTGAAAAGAAAGAGAGGATTTTTTTATTCAGGCGCAGGCGCAACTCTTCGCTGGGCAGCGTGCCTGCATACCCGATAAGTTGAGCGAAGTTTGAAAGGTGAGGTGCATCGGCAAAATCCATGTGCTTTGTGCCTGCCCATATTTCTCGAGTTGCAAACCCGCTGCTATTTGCGATGAAGCGATCAAGCTTTTCGTAATTCAGCGGGTCGTCCCAGCGTTCTTGACCGAGGTAAAGTAAGGGCTTGCGAATGCCTTCGCCAATCGTCTCCTCTGGCACTGGTACCATCCAGCCGTCGAGAGCGATGCCTGCGAGAATGCGCGGGTCCTGCGATAACGCCATAAGGCTCGTGGCGCCGCCAAAGGAGTGCCCAAAAACACCAATGCGAGTTAGGTCCAGGCGTTGCCAAAGTTCGTGAGCCGGTCTTGCAGCGTCTGCCTCTGGATCAGATTTGCGTGCGCTGACCACATCCACAATGAATCGAACGTCCTGTGTGCGGGCACTCAGCTGGGGTCCACGGACAGCCCAAAATTCGGCTTCGCTGGATATTTCGTTGCCGCTTGAGCGGTAGTCTGCAGTAGTGCCGTCGTCAAAGATCGTCAGATACGCATCAAAGGCATGATCTGCGGCAATGACGACGTAACCATGACTGGCGAGTTCTTCTGCCTGAATTGTGTTCTGGCTTTTCATGCCTCCTAGTCCATGAGAGAAGACAACGATGGGAAGCGTGTCGGTATCTGGATGAACCGCCTGACCGTACAGGCTGTGGGTTCTTACCTCTTGAATGTGTTCGACCAAGAATTCTGGCAGACCCATGGCCTGCGCGAACGCACCCATTCTCTCTTCAGGTTGATCGAGGTAGGGATGAAAAGTTGTTTCAGTCGCTGAGGGAAGTGCCGCCGGATACCA
>JAYYHB010000104.1:0-2602 GCA_036157095.1 Pseudomonadota bacterium | reverse complement strand
GGTGCTAAACGCCATCGAGTCAGCAGACCCTGCCGAAGGTGCGACTATTGATCTGCCGATTTTTGATAAGGGCCTCGATGATCGAAACGGTCAGCAGCGGCTTCACTGTCAGATATTGGTGCTGGAGGGCTGGTGCATAGGGGTACAGGCCCAGCCTGATGTTCTACAAACGATTAATGCATTGGAAACCCGGGAGGATGCAGACGGTCTCTGGCGTTCCTGGGTGAATGATCAAATTCGGCAGAACTACGAAGCACTGTGGAAGTCCATCGATTACTGGGTGCAGTTACGCCCCCCAGGTTTTGAACAGGTGGTGCGGTGGCGTAGCGAGCAAGAACAGCACATTGAGCCGGACAAGCGCATGAATGCCGAGGCTCTGCAGCGGTTCATCGACCACTACGAGAGATTGACGCGCTGGCAGTGGGACTGTGCGCCACGCCAGCCCGGTCTTCGTATCGAGCTGGGGATGGATCACCGGGTGGTGTCAGTAGAAAAGCTGGGCGAGGGTTAAGGCGGAGCTGGTGGTTCAGTTTGTGTTCATCCAAGTAAGGCTAGGTTGACCGGCAAATAAGAGCGTTGGCTCTTTCGACTAACTCATAATCTGCGATACCAGAGGTGAATATGAACATGTTACCAACGCGAAACGCGCACGAGAGCGCATCTATCAATGCACATAAAAATCGGATTCACCAGGCTACGTTTTTCAGTCGAGCTTCGTCAGAGCGCCGCGCAAGTGGTGCTGACGCCGTCATTACGTTGTTAACCATCCTAGCGTTTCTGCCTACCCATGGGGTGATCGCTGGTCAAAACGTGCAGGAAGTGCCAGTGATCTCTTCCTATCCGGTCTATCAGACCGTTGTGCGCGAAGAACCCCGAGAACAGTGCCATATTGAGCAGGTGGCCAGGCATCAATCCCGGGTTAAATCCGCCACCCCTGCCATTGTTGGCACCATTCTTGGCGGTGCCTTGGGTAATGCCCTAGGCTCAAAAAAATCCAACCAACGCGTTGGTGCGGTAGTGGGTGGTGTGCTTGGATACTCCATCGGTAAGGATGTTGGGCGACGTCACGCCGAACATCATGGCGCGGTGCGGTATGAAGAGCGTGAGGTCTGCAGCACCGTTTACGAGCGCATCGAAGAAGAGCGTTTAACCGGCTACGACGTCAGTTATGCTTACGGTGGGCAAACCTATAAAACCCGAATGCGTCGTGATCCTGGCAGTACCGTTCGCGTGCGGGTGCAGGTTGAACCCATCTGAGCAAGACCTTCGACACAGGAACCGATGAATCTCAATGCAGCAACCTTCTCGCGATACTGAAATTTTTGCTCGATGCGTTTCGGGCAACATCGTCGCTGTGTTGACTGTGATCATCGCCTGGGCGTTGATCATGGGCTGGCCCGGGGCCGCTCAGGCTGCAGCCACCTTTCAACCTAACGCGCCCGCCAATGGCTTTGTCCAGCCTGATCGGCGCGTCGGGCGCATGATCAATCTCAATCAAGCCGTCCGCATTGTGAGAGAGGAAAGTGGCGGCAAAGTGCTATCAGCCAAGTCTGTTCGTTCACCCAACGGATCGCTAAGGCACCACGTGCGTGTATTGGTCGATGGTCAGCGCGTCACTACCTTGGTGGTGGATCAACAGGGAAGGCTGCAGCGGCCGCGTTAGTATGCGCATTCTCATCGTCGAAGACGAGGCGAGGCTCTGTGAGCAGCTGCACAAGCAGTTAACCCATACGGGCTATGTTGTCGATGTGGCCCCAGATGGCATTGAGGGCCAATTCCTCGCCACCGAATACGCCTTCGATTTGGCGATTATCGATCTTGGTTTACCCAAACTGGCCGGCGTGGACCTTATCGCATCTCTGCGGCAACGCCAGATAGACACGCCAGTGCTCGTACTCACTGCGCGCAGTCATTGGCGGGATAAGGTCGAGGGTTTAGAGGCAGGAGCAGACGACTATCTTACCAAGCCCTTTCACATGGAAGAGCTTCTGGCCCGGGTCAATGCGCTGATCCGCCGTTCTGCCGGACACGCGACACCGATTATTACTCTTGGCCCACTAAGCGTTAATACCGCTAGCCAACAGGTTTTTCTAGACGAAGAAGCGCTCGACCTTACCTCCTTTGAGTACAAGCTGTTGACCTATTTGTTAATGGGCCAACAGCGCATCATTTCCAAGACCGAGCTAACCGAACACCTCTATGCCCAAGACTTTGACCGAGACAGCAACGTGATCGAGGTGCTGATCGGTCGCCTGCGTCGTAAACTTGCGCCCCATCAGCTGATTAAAACTGCCCGGGGTCGCGGTTACCGCATGAGCCTGGCCGATGATGTGCCAGTCGAACCACCTATTGCGCCCACATGAACTCCATACAGCGTCGACTGGCCTTGGTATCGACCACCGTCTTGCTTAGCTTTCTGTCTCTAACGGGCCTTTTCCTAGAGCGCACCTACCGCAATAGCGTCGTTACCGCTGTTCAGCAGGAGCTGCAGCCAGTGATCTACGCGCTGATGGGTGTGGCCCAAGAGCGGCAGGGATCGCTGCAGTTCTCCAGCGACCTGTCACAGCCGCGGCTGCAACAGCCGGACTCCGGTCTGTTCGCC
>JAYYHB010000103.1:0-13949 GCA_036157095.1 Pseudomonadota bacterium | reverse complement strand
GGGTAAACTCCACCATGCTTAATACCCTGCGAAAAATCGTCCAAGACGTTGTCCAAGAGGGCGATTTCGCAGTGTCGGTTAAGCGGTTGGCAGCCCATATAAAGGATGCCTTGGGCACGGAGGTTTGCTCGATATATTTGTCGTCATCCACCGACGCGGGTTATCTGCTCGCGGCAACGGATGGTCTTAATACCCATCAAGTTGGTGAAGTGTTGTTGGCGCGGGGCCAGGGTCTGGTTGGTTTGGTCGGCCGTCGTGCTGAGCCATTGAACTTAGAGTCCGCACCAAGCCATCCTAATTTTCATTTTGTGCCGGAGATTGGTGAGGAACCCTTCAACGCCTTTTTGGGCGTACCCATCCTCCATCAAGGCCGGGTCTTGGGCGTGCTGGTCGTGCAGCAGCGAGAGCCGCGCAAATTTGACGAAGCTGAAGAAGCCTTTTTAGTGACCCTATCTGCCCAACTCGCGACCAGTGTTGCCCATGCCGAAGCTGTCGGCAGCTCCATATTCGCCTATTCATCGTTAAGCCCGGTTGAAGACGGCCACTTCAAAGGTTTCGCCGGCGCCCCAGGCATCGGCATTGGGACTGGTGTGGTGATGCACCCGATCGCGGATTTGGATGCGGTCCCCAGTCGTCGGGCGAAGGACACTGCCAGCGAGCTTGCTCAGTTAGATCGGGCCGTCGAGGCAGTACGCAATGACATACGGGGACTTATCGACAGTCTCCAGACCAGCCTGCCCCGAGAAGAGCTTGCGCTCTTCGATGCCTACCTGCACATGCTCGACGATGGGGCTTTGCCCGGGGATATTCGGGAAGAGATCCACCAGGGCGAGTGGGCCCAAGGTGCCCTGCGCAAGGTGATCCGGCAGCATACCCGTCGCTTTGAGGTGATGGATGACCCCTACCTAAGAGAGCGCGGTACCGACGTCAAAGATCTTGGTGTGAGGGTGCTCGCTTACATGCAGCGTATACGGGAGCAACGCTCCCAATACCCAGAAAACACCATATTGGTCGGAGAAGAAATAACTCCGGCCATGCTGGGTGCCATACCAGCAGAGCGGTTGGGTGGTGTGGTATCCCTCGGGGGCTCCGGCAACTCCCATGTCGCCATTTTGGCCAGAGCCATGGGCGTGCCGGCAGTCATGGGGGCGCTAGATCTGCCTGCCTATGAGTTAGAGGGAGCTGAGGTGATAGTGGATGGTCACTACGGCGATGTGTATACCCGTCCCAGCCCAGCGCGTTTAACAGAAAACAGGCTGTTGCTTCAGCAGGAACAGGTCTTTGCCGAAGAGCTTAATGACCTAAAAGAACTGCCCGGTGTGACCCGTGATGGATGGCAGGTGCAGCTCTGGGTGAACATTGGCCTAAGCGGCGATATCACGCGCTCCCTTGATCGCGGCGCTGAGGGTATTGGCTTGTTTCGTACCGAAGTACCTTTCATGAGCAAGGATCGTTTCCCCACGGAACAGGAGCAAAGGACCCTTTATCGCGAACATATGGAGGCCTTTGAACCGCGTCCGGTAACCATGCGCACCCTGGATATTGGCGGAGACAAGGCACTTTCCTACTTTCCAATTCAGGAAGAAAACCCGTTTTTGGGTTGGCGCGGTATACGCGTTACCCTAGATCACCCCGAAATTTTCCTTGTTCAAGTGCGGGCGATGCTTAAAGCCAACGCAGGTCTTCGAGGAATTCTGCGCATCATGCTGCCAATGATTTCAAGTTTGATCGAGTTTCGCCGGGCCAAGGGACTGATTGATCAGGCCTATTCAGAGGTTATTGAAGAAGGGGTAGAGGTTAAACGTCCCGAGATTGGGGTGCTCATCGAGGTGCCTGCGGCGGTTTATCAGGCGCGACTGTTGGCGAAAGAGGCCGACTTTATGGCCGTCGGGTCAAATGACCTGACCCAGTATTTGTTGGCGGTCGATCGAAATAACCCCAGGGTAGCCGACCTTTACCAGGAAGTTCATCCGGCAGTGATTGCAGCTCTGCGGGATGTTGCGCGGGCTGCCCACGCCGAAGAAAGACCCCTGGGTATCTGTGGCGAGTTAGCGGGCACGCCGGCAGGCGCGATTTTGCTGATGGCCATGGGCTATCATGTACTTTCCATGAACGCCACACACCTGCTGCGGGTGAAGTGGGTCATACGCAATATCAAGCGCAGCGACGCGCGCCGCATGCTGGCGAGGGTGTTGCGCATGGATACCGCTGAAGAGGTGACAGCTTTTTTGCATAAAGACATGGTCCGCCTTGGGTTGAGCAAGGTCATGCCCGCTCGCTCAACAACCCAATTGCACTAGGACACCTATACAGCCTTAGACAGGCCACCATCCATATTGATCGCGCAGCCGGTCAGGTAAGAGGCGCGGTCACTTGCCAAGAACAAGGCTAAATCTGCGGCTTCCTCTGCTCGTCCCATGCGCTGCATGGGAAGCCGTGCCCCGGCTTTGACGATGAATTCTTCCAGCGAAAGATCACTGCCGCTGGCCTCGTGCTGACGCTTGATTTGATCGCTCTCGATAAATCCGATGAGCATGGCGTTGACTAAAATGTTCTCTGCTGCCCCCTCCGCACTGAGTACCTTCGTCAGAGCCATACCTGCGGCCCGAGAAATGGACGTTGGCGCCGTGCCTGCGCCGGGTAGCTTGGCATAGACGTTGAGCAGATTAATCACGCGGCCCCACCGCTGCTTCGCCATTGCTGGCCATACCAGTCGGGTAAGCCGCACAGCGGCCATCAGCTTTAAATCTAAATCCGCATGCCATTCTTCATCAGTGATCTTGAGGAATGGTTTGGCGGCCGATTGACCGGCGTTGTTGATCAAAATGTCGACGTTGCCTAACTTTTCGACGACTTGGGCGTGGGTATCATGGATCGCGTCTGGGTCGGTAACGTCACAGACAAAGCTCGCTACCGTTGCGCTTGCTCGGTGCTCGTCCGCTACTGCCATGTCGCGTATTTGGGCCTCGGCGGCGATCAAATCGTCAGCGCCCCGGGCTAACAGTGCGATCTTGGCGCCGTGACTGAAATAGGCCTTCGCCATGGCGAGGCCCAGGCCCTTGCTGCCGCCGGTGATCAGTGCGATGCGTCCGTTCAGTGATGTATCCAAAGTGCTCTCCCTAGTCATGGCTGTTTTCGCGATGACACAATAGCGTCAACGAAAGCAAACATCAGGGGAATCATCATGCTCGATCTTCACTACTGGCCGACGCCCAACGGCAAAAAAGTCACCATTCAGCTTGAAGAATGTGGTCTCGACTACAGCGTGATCGAGTGCAACATCGGCAAGGGTGATCAATTCACTGAGGAATTTTTGTCGATTAATCCAAACACGCGCATGCCTGTATTGGTAGATCATGACCCTGCAGACGGCCAAGGGCCTCTCTCGGTTTTCGAGTCCGGTGCCATCATGCTCTATATCGCTGAAAAAACCGGGCAGTTCATGCCAAGCGATGCAAGAGGCAAGTACGAGGTCGTGCAGTGGGTTATGTGGCAGATGGCCAATCAAGGGCCAAAGAGTGGCGAATGCGGGCACTTTCGTCGCCTGGGTGACGATGCTGGTGATCAAACCTATGCCGTTACCCGCTTTACTGACGAGGTCAATCGATTCTACGGGGTCCTCAACAACAAGCTTTACAACCAGCGTTACCTCTGCGGTGACGAGTACACCATCGCCGACATGATTTGCTATCCATGGACGATCAATTGGGAAGGGCAGGGCCAGGATATTAACGAATTCAAATACTTCAAACGTTGGTTTGACGAACTTGGTCAGCGACCCGCCGTGCAGCGCGGTATGGCAGTAGGCTCGCAGATGCAAAACGACTTCTCCAAACTGCCCAAGGAAGAAATCGCTGCACTGCGCGCTCTGCTCTACAACCAACGGGCGAGACCTGCGCCGGAAACGGGCGGTCTTGAGGCGTGATAGGCTACCCTTCAGCATCTAACAAACGATATTGGGGGAGATTCATGCAGGCCATCGAATCGATTGAAGCGCTCGAGGCTCACTACGGGAAAGTCTCACCGCTGGCTCTAAGCAAGGTCTGTGATCACATTACAGCCTTGTACCAGCGATGGATTAAGGCCTCGCGTTTCATGATTTTGTCGACAGTGGGGCCGGGCGGCACCGATGCCAGCCCCCGAGGCGACAGCGAAGAGGTCGTGCGTATTGTCGATGCGAAAACGCTTTGGCTACCAGACTGGAAGGGTAACAATCGCCTCGACTCTTTGAAAAATATAGTGGAAGACGGACGTCTCAGCCTGATGTTCATGGTGCCCGGCTCAGACACCGTGGTGCGGATTAACGGCAAGGCCATCGTCACGGCAGACAATGACGTTACCGGCGCATTTGAGCGTGACGGTAAGTTGCCCTGCACGGTGACGGTGGTCACGGTAAGCGAGGTATATTTTCAATGCGCCAAGGCGCTGATGCGATCAGGCCTTTGGCAGGCCGGCGATGCCAGCACAAAGATACCCACTGCAGGCGAGTTCTTGCAGGAGCAGGCACCGGAATTTGCTGCGGCAAGTTACGACGAGGGTTACCTCCAATACGCCAAGGAACGGCTTTGGTAGGCGACCTAGTCTTGGTGGGCCGCCCTTCCCTCGTAGTCGATCGTCATCTGACGCATATCACGCACAGTAAATACAAACAGCGTTGGTATGATAAACAGTGCGGCTGCTAGCGCTAGAGACAATTAGTGCCCAGCATCTCGTAGATTAAACCAAACACGACGATGCCTAATGTCACTAGGGCGATAGAGCCTAGGTGATCGTAGGCTAAGACTCTCGACAGCATGTGTTCAGGCACTTTTTGCTGAAATGTCGTATACCAAAAGACACTGAAGATTTGACCGGCAATTCCCGCGATGAAGGCGGCCAGTGCCACCCAAAAGACGCTTAAAGGGAACGCTAGCGCGATCGGCACTAAGGCAAAAAACAGCACGCAGTAGCTGGCCACGTACATCGGATGTCGGGGTCGCAGCTGCATTCCTAGAAGCCCGCCGAGTAAAAGCACCGCGATGGATGCGGCAGTGGGTGCGGCGATCACGAAAGCAGCGTCCGCGGCAGAGCCCGTGAGGTCCAGGACGCCGAAAGCCACGGCGATTGGAGCCATGGCAGTACCCGTATAGCTCACCAAGAAGGCGACAAACATCTAGTCGAAATTCTTATCTTTTAGCAGGCGCAAGCCCTGGGCAAAATGATTTTGCGCTATTGTGTCTTTTTACTCGGCGACGACTTACCCTCCCCTGTTAGCTACTGACGGGGGAGCTAAAGCGCCAGATAACGGCTAGTTCTGTGCGGATGCGTCGAATACTTCAACAGCAAAATCGAATTCGGCTATGGGGCCGACAACCCCATCAGCCAAATAGGTCTGCTCCGTAAAGTAGATCTGCTCGCGGCCCATGCGCACGACGGTACTGGCGCGGGTTCCATAGTTGCTGTCGCAGATGAAACACGAGCCGAGATGGCGTTCGACTTCTACCGATTTGCCGCGATCAGGAAGGCGTTGGTCGTCGGGCTTGGCCTGGTCCTTAAGCAGATTGATGAACTCAACGTTGTCGCATTTGCTATCGGCAAGCTCACCCAGCCGGCGGGCGCCGTCCACGCATTTCGGCCATGTTGCACCCAGTTCCGCATTGCTCAGGCCGTAGTCGCCTGCCGGCAGCAATCGGCTGCGCGGCTGACCTGGAGGGTTGACATTGGTGGTGTAAAGCAGCCGCGCTCCATCAAACAGCAGCAGGTTAAATCCCGCGTACTGGTCGCCCTTGATGCTCAGTGCATAATCCTTCACCGACTGTGTACCGCTCAGAAAATCGTGTACTAACTCTCCGCGCGATTTTGGGAATGTCGCCGGCTCGCCCTGAGTGAAATTGGTCAGCGCCGCAAAGCGTCCTTGGCGTGAACAGCCAAGCCAAGTCCCGCCGGCGACCAAGTCCTTGCCGGCAAGAATATGGGGTTCATCATCCCAAAATTGGGCTTCGGCGCTAGCGCGCTGGTGAAACTCGTCGCGGTTAGCCGCCACCAGCAAAGGCTCGGCGGTCTGCGGCCGAAAACGAAACAGGATTAAGCACATAAAACGCTAACTGATTGCAAAGAAGCGGGCGAGTGTAGCAGGACTTTACGTTATCCTGCGGCCCAAGTTATAAGGCGCCAGCTGCCATGCACTACCCGATTATTGATCCCATCATAGTCTCTGTCGGTCCCTTGGCCCTGCGCTGGTACGGCCTCACTTGGCTGATCGGATTTGCCGCGGTATATCTGCTTGGCCAGTGGCGTATTAATAACAGGCCAGACCTATTGAACGCCCGTTGGGACACGGAACAACTTTCTGACTTGGTGTTTTACGGTGCCATGGGTGCGGTGCTGGGCGGTCGCATCGGCTATGCCTTCTTTTACGGTATTGAGCGCCTGACCTTGGATCCCCTCTATCTTTTTCGTATCTGGGAAGGCGGCATGTCCTTCCATGGGGGCTTCCTCGGTGTGCTGGTGGCGATGGTTATATTTGGTCGGCGTTACGACAAAGATTTTCTGACCGTCACCGATTTTCTTGCGCCGTTGTGCTCGATTGGCCTGGGCTCGGTGCGGATCGGCAACTTTATCAACATGGAATTGCCGGGCCGGGTCACCGAAAGCAGTTTGGGTTTGGTTTTTCAGTGCCAAGCGGTGCGCGAGTTGAATCCCATGTGCTTTGGTGTTTGGGAAAATGTAGCAAGGCACCCCTCGTCTTTGTACCAGGCTGCGACTGAGGGGGCATTGCTCTTTGCGCTGCTTTGGTGGCTTTCCATGGAACCCAGAGCCAAGGGCGTACTGTCAGGAGCCTTCTTGCTGGGCTACGGCTGTTTTCGATTTTCGACAGAATTTTTGCGCTCTCCGGACGCGCATATCGGATTTGTGCTGTTCGAATTCATCAGCATGGGACAGTTGCTGTCGATGCCCATGATCATCGCGGGTATTTTGCTACTCTACTGGGCCGGCACCAATGCAAAGACGGCGAATTAGTCACAAGTCACTAAGATCTCGTCGCCGAGCCAAATCATCACTGGTAATATTGCCCGCTGCTTAGCCAAGACAACTGATATGCAACAGTATCTGGACCTGATGCGCCATGTTCGCGAAAACGGCACCTTCAAAGCCGACCGAACGGGCACCGGTACCTACAGCGTTTTTGGTCATCAAATGCGCTTTGATCTCGCCGCCGGGTTCCCCTTAGTAACGACTAAAAAAATGTTTCTCAAGGGAATTATTCACGAGCTGATCTGGTTTTTGTCTGGTTCTACCAACATCTCCTACCTGACCGACCACAATGTCCACATATGGGACGAATGGGCAGACGAGCACGGCGAGTTGGGACCGGTCTATGGATCGCAGTGGCGCTCTTGGCCGGGTCCCGATGGCAGCACAATTGATCAGATCGAAGCCTTGGTAGCAGGCATACGCAACAATCCGGATAGCCGTCGGCATATCGTCAGCGCCTGGAATGTTGCCGAGGTAAATAATATGGCGTTGCCGCCCTGTCATACCCTTTTTCAGTTTTACGTCGCCGATGGCAAGCTATCCTGTCAGCTCTATCAGCGCAGCGCGGATATTTTTTTGGGAGTGCCTTTTAATATCGCTTCCTATGCGCTTCTCACCATGATGATCGCCCAAGTCTGCGATTTGGCGCTAGGTGATTTTGTGCACACCATGGGCGATGCCCATCTGTATACCAATCATCTGGAGCAGACAGATCTGCAGCTTGCACGCAGCCCGCTGCCGCTGCCGCAAATGCATTTGAATCCAGAAGTGAAAGACATCTTTGGCTTCGCCTATAAAGATTTCGAACTGTTCGGCTACGAATGCCACGGCGGGATCAAGGCGCCCATCGCGGTCTGAATCAGGACAAAGACATGCAGCTATCTCTGATATGGGCCATGGCCGAAAATCGGGTCATCGGTCGCGATAACTCCTTGCCATGGCGGCTTCCCAATGACATGCGCCATTTCATGAAAACCACCATGGGTCGCCCGGTAATCATGGGCCGCAAAACCTTCGAGTCGATGAAGGCGCCGTTGCCGGGTCGAACGAATATTGTCCTCACTCAAAACTCTCAATGGCGGCGCGAGGGTGTGCAGTTTGTCGCCACGTTGGACGAGGCCATCGCGCTGGCCGAAAGCCAATGTGTGATCGATGGCGTAGACGAGGTAATGATCATTGGCGGTGCGCAGATATACGAACTCGCCCTGCCGATTGCAGACCGATTGTACCTAACAGTAGTGCACGCGGAGCCCGCCGGGGATGTGCTTTTCCCGCATTTCGACTTAGATCACTGGCGCGTCGTGGCCGAAGAGCGTTGCGAGGCCGATGAGCGTCACAGCAGCGCCTTTACGTTTCAAACGCTAGAGCGCGCGTCCTAGCAGGCTCAACCGCGACGTCTGCTGAAGCGATGGCTAACGGCAAACTGGCACTCTGCGTCAATCCGATGTCGGGACGGGATGTGCGCAGGCTAGCTGCCCGCGCCACCAACATGACCCACGAAGCCAAGCGCGATATCGTGGCGAGAGTGGCCGCAGGGGCAGATGCCGTTGGAGTCAAGGATATCTACATTGCTAGGGAACCTTTTCGTATTGCCGAGGGCGCCCTAGAGCTCATGAAGCTGCAGGCCAAGGTGCACATCGTTGATATCCCCCTTACCAATACCGCCAAGGATACGGTTCAAGCTATGGGCCGGTTTAAATCCGCAGGCTGTCATACCGTGGTTTCGTTGGGCGGTGATGGCACTAACCGAGCTCTGGTTGGTGCTGACAGCGACATCGATCTCGTACCGATTTCTACTGGTACCAATAACGTTTTTCCAGCCTTAATAGAGCCCACACTGGGCGGCATGGTGGCAGGCCTCAATGCACTCGGAAAAACCGCAGATATGCCCGAGAGCCTGCGACCGCGCGCCAAGATTCTATACCTGCAAACGCCCACGGGTACCGATATTGGACTGGTCGATGCGGTACTCCTGCGTAGGGACCAAGTGGGTAATATGCTGCCCTTTGACGCTGACCGCCTAGATAGCATGCTGCTAACGCGGGCGGAGCCAAACTCTGTGGGCATGTCACCCATTGGTGGCTTTATCGATCCGGTTTACGCTGAAAACGACTGGGGTCTTTGGGTAGAAATGGGTGGCGACGGACAGCGTATTCGTGCGCCGTTGTCGCCGGGCCACTTTCGCGAGGTCATTGTTAGGCGTGTCCGGCGAACTGCCTTCGACGAAACGCGTACATTCCACGGTCCAGGTGTGATTGCTCTAGACGGCGATCGGGATCATGGCCTGCAAGAGGGAGATACAGCGTCTGTCACCCTACGTCGTGATGGCCCGCGCATACTAGACGTTGAGGGCATCATGCGTTGGGCAGTGGGAGCGGGTATGATGTCTGGCGCTGTCAATGCCGGCCTCTGACGCGTATCGGCCCCATCCGAAGGTGAACAAATGATCGTCAAACCTCGTATACGCGGCTTTATATGCACAACGGCTCATCCCCGCGGTTGTGCTGCCCATGTTGACCAACAAATTAACTATGTCACTGAACACGGTACGGCCAGTAGGGGTGCTTTTCAAAACGTACTAGTGCTGGGCTGCTCGGGTGGTTACGGACTCGCCAGTCGTATCGTCGCGGGCTTTGGCTGGGGGGCGAAAACGCTCGGTGTGTCCTTTGAAAAAGCGCCCACCGAAAACAAGACAGCCTCTGCGGGCTGGTATAACAACAAGGCTTTCGAGTCCCGCGCTGCGCAGCAGGGGCTTTATGCGAAAACCCTCGATGGCGATGCCTTTTCGGATGCCATGCGTGAGCAGGTGTTAGCAACTATCAAAGCAGACTTAGGCAAAATAGATTTGGTGGTTTATAGCCTCGCCTCACCCGTGCGCCAGCACCCAAAGACCGAAGTGCTGCATCGGTCGAGTATTAAGCCACTGGGAGAAGTGCTGGATATTAAGACCGTCCATGTAGAGAAAGGTGAAGTTTCCGCAGTTGCCCTGGAACCAGCGACAGAACAAGAAATTGCAGACACTGTAACCGTCATGGGCGGTGAAGACTGGGAGTACTGGATCGACGCGCTGCTTGCTGAAGATTTGCTGGCACCCAATGCTAAAACCGTTGCCTATACCTATATCGGTAGCGAACTTACCTGGCCGATTTACTGGGAAGGCACCCTGGGCAAGGCCAAGGCAGATCTAGACCGAGCCAGTGGCGAGATTCAGCAAAAGCTTCAAAGCATTGGCGGCGATGCCCGGGTGGCGGTGCTAAAGGCCATTGTCAGCCAGGCCAGTGCGGCGATTCCCGTGGTACCCCTTTATGCAGCGCTCTTGTTTCGGGTGATGAAAGAGCAGGGCAGCCACGAGGAGTGTATCGAGCATATAGAGCGCCTCTTCACTACCCAGCTTTCGTCTGGAGCTCATATGCGACTCGACGACAGTGGTCGTATTCGCGTCGATGATTTAGAACTCGCAGAGACGGTTCAAGCAGAGGTAAAACGACGCTGGCCCGTGGTCGACACCCAGAACCTACCAGAGCTTGGAGACCTCGCCGGTTTTCGTGCCGATTTTTTGAAAATTTTTGGTTTTGGTATCGAGGGCGTTAACTATGACGCCGAGGTGGACCCCCAACGCATTAGCTGAGCGGCATGGCCGTATTACCGTTAAGGAAGCAGATGGAAAAAGTCTTTTTGCAAGCATGTCGGGGTGAGCAAACCACGCACACCCCCATATGGCTGAATCGTCAGGCCGGGCGCTACATGCCCGAGTACCATCAAGTTAAGGGCGACCTGCCTAGCTTAGACTTCTTTAAAAATCCCGAGCGCGCAGCTCAGGCCACCTTGGACGCCCAGCGAATTCTTGGTGTCGATGCCGCGATCATGTTCGCGGATCTGCTGCCTATTTTGGAGCCCATGGGCCTAGAACTCGAATATGTCGTCGGTCAGGGCCCGGTATTCGCCAACCCTATTCGCAGCGCAGCAGATGTGGCGAATTTGGTGACCGCACCGGCCATAGAGCACACCCCCTACATCGCCGATACTGTGCGCTGCATTGACGAGGGTCTTCCTAACGACATTGCATTGATTGGGTTTGCGGGAGCCCCCTTTACCTTGGCTTCCTATGCCATCGAGGGAAAGGGTTCGCGTAACTACGTGTTCGTGAAAAAGATGATGTACGAGGCTCCAGAGCTTTGGCATGAACTCATGGTTAAGCTGACCGGACAACTTGCCAGCTACCTGCAGCTGCAAATCAGCGCCGGGGTGGAAGCCGTGCAGCTATTCGATACCTGGGTCGGCAACCTATCGGTTTACGATTATCGCACCTATGTTGAGCCGCACTTGAAGGCACTGGTTGATGCGCTCGCTGGCACCGTGCCGGTAATTTACTTTGGTACCGGTAACTATCATCTGTTGCCAGAAGTATCCCGGCTGAATATCGACGTGCTGGCCTTTGACTGGCGCACGCCGCTTAAACCCACCTGGGATCAACTTGGCTGTAAAGCAGTGCAGGGTAATCTCGACCCCATCGTGCTATGCGCTGACCAAGCGGCGGTAGCTTCCCAGTCCAAGTGGCTGCTTGATCAAGTTGATGGTCGCCCCGGCCATATTTTTAACCTGGGTCACGGCATCATTCCCGAAACCCCTGTCGATAATGTTAAGTTCCTGGTCGAGTTTGTGCATGAGCAAAGCAGCCGTTAGGTATCCCGCCAGAAATCGGTAGGCCACAGGGTGCTGCCAGATTGTTCGGTAAAAACTGGTAGGGATAATGAGTTGACTGATTCGAGGCTTAGGTGCCTTCTTTGCATTGATCGTTGTTTATCTGGCCTTTATGTTCGGTGTCTCTGAGAGGGGTGAGGTGGTCGAACTCATTACCCAAGACGCCAACGGCGAGCAATTCACCACACGCCTTTGGATTGCCGATCTTGACGGTGCTATGTGGCTGCGGGCAGATTCGGGTTCTGGATGGTATCAGCGCTTGGTGCAGCACGATGCGCAGCGGCCTGCGAATTTGCTGCGCGGCGATGCGACATACTCGATAACGAGCACCTCTTATCCCGAGATGGTCAAAACCCTCGACACCTTGATGGCAAGTAAATACGGGCTTGGTGGCACCATTGTTGACGCACTGGGTGGCAGTGCATTGGCAACTGGCATCGCGGTTAAAGTTCTTCCGATCGAGTGATCCTTGCACTGAAGTTACAACAACTTAAAAGCGAAGTGTTCGATCGACCTATAGCGCATAGTCCGCAGGTGGTGCGTAATCCCGCGGCAGTCGATTCGCTTCATTACGATCTGCAATCAACAGGCCCTGCTTTGCGAGTGCTCTGAAAAGCACCGGCTCAGCAGAGGTTGGCCAGCCCTCTGCCGCCAAATCCCAACATTCAGCGCAGACCACAATACGATAGGCCGCCACAACTTGATGCGCGTTTTTACGCTCGCATAGGGCGCAGACTGTGGCCACGACCGCGACTAGCCCAGGTATTTGTCGGTAACCGCGCCTTCGCTGGCAGAGCTGACCAAGGTCGCATACTTCGCCAGAGTACCGCGTTGTGTATAGGCTTCCGGCGCCTGCCACTTAGCGTTCCTAGCCGCGAGCTCTTCGTCACTCACATGCAGATTAATCTCAGCGTTTTCGGCGTCTACCGTAATGGTGTCGCCGTCCTCTACTAGAGCGATAGGGCCACCTAGGTGCGCTTCTGGGGTGACATGGCCAATGACGAATCCGTGGGAGCCGCCGGAGAATCTTCCATCGGTAAGCAGAGCAACCTCTTGAGATAGGCCGCGGCCGTTTATCGCGCTAGTTGGGCTGAGCATTTCACGCATGCCTGGGCCACCCTTTGGGCCTTCATAGCGCACTATCACGACATCGCCCTTCACCACGCTGCCATCCATGATGGCTGCCATGGCAGCTTCTTCGCCATGAAAACATCGCGCCTTTCCAGTAAAGACCAGGCCTTCGTGGCCGGTGATTTTGGCCACCGCGCCTTCTGGGGCCAGATTGCCGCGCAGGATGACCAAGTGGCTGTCTTTTTTGATGGGGTTCGATAGCGGTCGGATGATTTTTTGATCTTCGGGGTAATCGGCTACATTGGCCAGATTTTCCGCCATGGTTTTTCCGGTGACCGTCATGCAGTCGCCGTACAGTAGTCCCTCGTTGAGCAGCGTCTTCATCAGCGGCAGGATGCCGCCAATCTCGATTAGCTCGCTCATGGCGTAGACACCTGCAGGACGCATATCAGCAAGCACGGGCACGCGTTGACCGATACGGCTGAAGTCGTCGAGGCTCAGCGGGATATTGGCCGCATGGGCGATGGCCAGTAGATGCAGAACCGCGTTAGTGGAACCTTCCAGTGCGATGGTGAGCGTAATCGCGTTTTCAAATGCTTCGCGGCTCAAGATATCGCTGGGCTTGAGGCCGAGCTTGATCAGGTTTCGCACCGCTGCCCCAGCGTTATAGCTGTCCTGCTTCTTTTCTTGGCTGACCGCGTTTTGTGCGGAGCTGCCAGGCAGCGATAATCCCAGTGCTTCCATGGAAGAGGCCATGGTATTGGCCGTATACATGCCGCCGCATGAACCCGGGCCGGGTATAGCGGTGGCTTCAACATCCTTAAGCTCGATGTCCGAGACATTACCCGCTGCATGACCGCCAACGGCCTCAAACACAGAAACAATGTCGCGTCGCTCTTTGCCGGGCAGGATGGTGCCCCCGTAAACGAAGACGCTGGGGCGGTCCATGCGCGCCATGGCAATACCGCAGGCGGGCATATTCTTGTCACAGCCGCCAATGGCCACAAAGCCATCAAATCCTTGGGCACCCACCACGGTTTCAATGGAGTCTGCGATCACCTCACGAGAAACGAGAGAGTAGCGCATACCCGGCGTGCCCATGGATATGCCATCAGAAACGGTAATGGTGTTGAACAGCACCGACTTGGCGCCAGCTTCGTCGG
>JAYYHB010000102.1:0-10511 GCA_036157095.1 Pseudomonadota bacterium | reverse complement strand
GCTAAATGCCCGAATAAACCGGTCAAAGTCCGCATCGCTGACAAGCCCAAAGCCACGAAAAACTATGGCCCCGCATTGGGCGAGAGTGCTTTGAACCGCCTCGACATGCGCGCTGACCCACGCCTCGCTGGCTTCCAGATCCATCGTGCCAGACGCGTTATAAAGCAGTGGAAATGCCCCGATAACGGGAACCGATTCACCGGACATATCGGTTAGCGTAATGGCTGACATCAATCGTAAATGGCGTGAAAGGTGTTGAATGCATCGGCGCAAAAGACACCCGGATCGTTAAAGCGCCGGTTTTTATTTAATGCAGAAATCGCCGTCATGTGGGCGTCAGAAAGCGCGAAGTTCGACAGATCTAAGTTTTCCTTTAACCGCTCAGGCTTACTAGTCTTAGGAATCACCGCGGTATTGCGCTGTAGTCCCCAGCGCAACACCACTTGAGCAACGCTTACACCATACTCCTGCGCAATGTCCGCAATCACGCGTTCACCCAGCACAGATTCTTGCTGGGTGGCCATGTCGAGTTCGAGATAGGACGATGCGCCCAGTGGTGAGAACGCTGTCACTGCCATACCGTAATCTTGTGCTGTACGAATCAGGGCCTCTTGGGTCAAATAGGGATGAGACTCTATTTGCAGCATGGCGGGCCTGATTCGCGCATAGCTCATCAGATCATGCAGCAGGCCGGTATTGTAGTTACACACGCCGATCTGTCTGGCGACGCCCTGCTTGACCAAGCCCTCCATGCCCCCCCAGGTATCACTCAATGGAACCGCATCGCGTGCCATACGGGGCTCCGCGGCACTAGGGTCATAAAGCCATTCAGGCGGGTAACGATCGGCGAAGTCCACGTACTTGAGCGCGATCGGAAAGTGCACAAGGTATAGATCAAAATACTCAAGCCCCAAGTCGTCTAGGGACTTTTTACAGGCTGCGGCGACATGCTCTGGTCGGTGATAGGTATTCCACAGCTTCGACGTCACCCAAAGTTCTTCCCGCGTGCACAGTCCGTCGGCAATTGCTTTCGCGATACCCTCGCCTACCTGGGCTTCATTGCCGTAGTCGGTAGCGCTGTCGAGATGCCGATAACCCGATTCAATGGCGTCATAGACGGTTTGGGCGACGTATGCGGGATCGATTTTCCACAAACCCAAACCCACAGCTGGCATGGATTGATCACCAACGGCAATAGATTGCATAAGCGAATTCTTTCCTTTCTTTGTCGCGTCGTGGTTTTGACACCACGACTAATGATTCAGTAACGATGCAAGATCGTTGTCGGCGATAAACGTATCCACATCGACGGGCTGACACGTAGCCAGGGATTGTTGGGCTGCGCTGGCCACTACCATGGCCCACATACCCTGTAGCGGCGTTGCACTGTCTACAGCCTTGCCCTCTAGCCGGTCCATTAGGGCGATATGCTCAAAATAGGTTGATCCATGATGGCCGCTTTGTTCGATCGCGCGTGGATAGGTCAGATCCGTTGTCTTCGACACACCGCTTTCGCCGAGGCGCAACGTCAAACTGGCGCTAGCGGACCCGCTACGATGAATGTCATGGTACTCCTCAGCTTTCAGGCGACCAGCGTCCCCCACCACCACAAGTTCCTCGGCAAAATCCGGGCAAAACATATTAAGCGTAAAGCTCGCCCGAACGGCATTGGCATAGTCAATGGCGACAAAGGCATGGTCATCGATATCCGATTTCACCCCGTTGCGCTCGAAGTCGAGAAAGTTCACGGCCTGACCGCCACTGGCGTACACGCGCTGAGGACGCGCCTTGGCCATTAAATTGATCAGATCGAAGTAATGGCAGCACTTTTCCACGAGGGTACCGCCACTGAGACGCTCAAACTTGTTCCACTGATCCACCTTGTCGAGAAACGGCGGTCGATACTCGCTGACGCTGACAGTTTTTATCTCACCTAGTGCACGCTGATCTAGAGCTTCGCGAAATGCCTCCTGATACTGGGGTTTGAAGCGATACTGCAGGCCTATCTGGATAAAAGACTCATACGCCTCGTTAGCACGCACGATCGCTGCCGCATCCTGCAGCGTTGTCGCCATGGGCTTTTCAAGAAAAATCGGTTTATTCGACTGCAGCGCCATCTGCAGCACCTCAAAGTGAGTGTAGTTTGGCGTGCAAATCATCAAGGCGTCCGCCGCGGGGTCATGACAGGCCGAAGCCAGATCGTCATAACGCACCAGCGGCTGCGACTGCAGAGCACGAAAGTTTGCTTCCGCCACGTCCATGCTCAATGTCTGACTGTCGTAAATGCCGTGTATGCGAGCACGTCCGAGCAAGGCTGCGACGCGCATATGCTCTTGTCCCATGGTGCCAGTGCCGATCACCACCAAGCGAAACTTCGGCTCTTCGCGTCGATACAGGTAGCGATCAACCTCCGATACATGGCGCTGACCGGGTGCCTTCTCAAAACTGCGCAATCGCATCTTGCTCATTGGTTCCTGCTCAACTCTCGCTCACCTATTGCTCATCTATTGTTCTGTTAGCTTTTACTTATCGCAAAACGCTCATGCCCACCCAGCGCGTACCATGCCCACAGCACGCAATTACCGACGACCAGCAGCAGGATTAGCGGCCAAAAACCCTCGCTCAAACCACCAACCAACCCAATGGGTGAAAAGAGTAAGTATAGCGCGACCACGCAAGACAACAGCGTGGCTGCGCAGGGAATACGAAAACGCCATGGCTCCATAGGCACCCGATGACTGCTGGAGTACCGCCAGGCTTCGCGCCGCGGCATGAAATACCCCGTCGCCAACAGTATGCCCACCTCAACCACAAACAAGATCGCGTACAGATGCAGAAAGTGCACATCGACGGCGTCTTTAAACACAAACTGCGTTAGACCGTAGGTAATCAGATGAAAGCCGATGACCAACTTGGGCCCCAAGGCAGGCACTCGCAGGCTGAACAGTCCGACAATGACAATGGCAATAATCGGAATGTTGTAAAAGCCTGTAAAAACACGAATCACCTGCCACAAGCCGTCTGGTGCAAACTGCAGCAAGGGTGCGACCACGAAAGAAAATAGCGCAATCACCGCGCTGACCCGACGCGCCACGCGCAGCAGTGCTGAGTCGTTGAGCTCGGCCTTGCCCTTGCGCTGCCGGTACGGCAGGTAAACATCTAGGCAGAAGAGTGTCGCTGCACTGTTAAGCAGCGAGTTAAAGGATGAAAAAACCGCACCGAGCAGCATCGCAAGGAAAAAGCCCATGGCGTAGCTCGGCAACACATCGGCAATCAGCCGCGGGTAAGCCAAATCAATGGATGCCAAACCCCCGGGTTGGCCAGGGCCACCATAGAGATGAAAGGCGATCACACCAGGCAACATCATCAAGAACGGCACCAGAACTTTGAAAAAACCTGAATACATCACGCCCTTTTGCCCCTCGGCCAAACTTTTCGCCGCCAGCGTGCGCTGAATAACGTACTGATTGGTGCACCAATAAAATAAATTGGCGAAGACCATGCCGGTAAACAAGGTGGCAAACGGCGTGGGATCTGTCGGACCGCCAATGGCGTTGAGTTTCTGGGTTTCGGTATTGGCAATAGTGTGCAGGCCTGCCCCCAAACTGCCATCACCCAGGGCGATCAAGCCCAAAATGGGCACCGCCAAGCCGACGATCAGCAAGCCAATGCCGTTCAAAGTATCCGACACCGCCACCGCTCTAAGCCCGCCAAAGACCGCGTAAACCGCCCCGATGACGCCAATACCCAAGATGGTCACCACCAAAGACTGGGTGTAGGACAGCCCCAATAATGCGGGAACATCGAATAGCTGCAGCACGGCGATGGAGCCTGCGTACAGCACGGAAGGAATAGTAATCAGGCCATAGCCAACCATGAACAGCACCGCCGAGAGGGCCCGCACGGTGCCATCGAAGCGGTCATTGAGAAATTCCGGCAAGGTTGAAAATGCACCGGCCAGATAGCGCGGCAAAAACAAAAACGCCATAAAGACCGTGGCCACAGCGGCGGTGACCTCCCAGCCCATACTGCTGAGATTGAAGCCGTAGGCAGAGCCGTTCAGGCCAATCAACTGCTCCGCAGAAAGGTTTGTGAGCAACATCGAACCGGCAATGAAGACCGCCGTCAGACCGCGCCCAGCGAGAAAGTAGCCATCCTTGGTGGCGACTTCACCCCGGGTTTTGACGTAGGAAATCCAGGCAACGACACCCATAAAAAAGGCGCAGCTGACGATCATCTGCGCCACTTAGACACTCAATCCTAAAACGCGAAAAGGCGCAGTACGCGCTAGAGCCGCTCGATGACGGTACCCGTACCTAGACCGCCGCCACAGCACATGGCGATCAGGCCATAGCGACCGTTGGTACGCTCCAGCTCATGCAGGGCAGTGGTAATCAGGCGTGCACCGGTTGAACCCGTTGGGTGACCTAGCGCAATGGCCCCGCCGTTGGGGTTCACCTTGGCCGCATCAGCCCCCACGGCCTTTTGCCAGGCCAGCACCACCGAAGCGAACGCTTCATTGATTTCAAAGATGTCGATGTCGTCGATGCTCAGGCCGGTTTGATCCAAAACTTTGTTGGTCGCAGGGATCGGCCCCTTCAACATCGTGACCGGATCGCAGCCAACCAGGGTTGTCGCGCGAATTTTTGCCCGGGGCTTAAGGCCATACTTCTCGACCCCGGCGGCGCTGGCAAGAATCACCACGGCTGCTCCGTCAGATACCTGCGAACTGGAACCTGCCGTGTGGATTTCCTGGCCGGGCACAGCCTGCAGCGCGCCAAGCGACGCCATATCAGTGGCCCGTAAACCCTCGTCCTTGGTTACCGTGTGCACATCGCCGGTGGGGTTGCCTTCTTTATCGAGTACTGGTGCTTCTACCGGCACGATTTCACGATCAAAGCGGCCCTCTTCCCAAGCAGCAATGGCCTTTTCTTGGCTAGACATACCAAAGGCATCGGTGTCTTGCCGGGTAATTTGATATTCCTCGGCAATCATCGCCGCGCCCTGAAACTGACTCGTGGGCTGGTAGTGCTGCATATAGCTCTCGCCCATGGGCACACCACCGGCCATGTTGGAGCCTAGCGGTATGACCGACATCATCTCGACGCCGCAGGCCATAACAACATCTTCCATGCCGGATCCGATCATGGCCGCACCCATGGACGTCGCTTGCTGACTGGAGCCGCACTGGGAATCGACGGTCGTGGCCGCCACTTCCTCTGGGAAGCCCTGAGACAACCAAGCAATGCGGGCAATATTGAACGACTGCTGGTTCACCTGAGACACGCAGCCGCCGATCACTTGGCCCACGTTGGCGGGGTCGAGACCCGCACGCTCTAGCGCCCCACGCTGCACCTTGCCCAGCAAATCTGCGGGCATCAGGCCAGCTAAGCCCTTGCCACGCTTACCAATTGGGCTGCGTGCCGCTTCGACAATGTAAATATCCTGCACCTTGGTTCTCTCCTCGTTGTTTTCTGCGTTCGTTGTATTTGTTCTGGGTTTTTCGAGATCAGGTCGTTAGACGACTGCCCAACAGCGCCCGAAAGTTATCTGTATAGAATTTTTGTTTGGCAAGCTCGCTCACCCCGTCCATGGTTTTTTCGAACCGCGCAATCGGATCGTCGGTGCCTTCATGATGCGGATAATCCGAGGCGAACAGCAGCAGATCTTGCGCATGAGTGCTGAGCAACCAGCCAATATCCTCGCCGGCGAATGGTGTCACCTTAATATGCTTTTGCACATATTCCGATGGCTGCATTTTGACTTGCGACAGATCCTGCAATCGGCGAAAGGCGCGAAAAGCCTGATCTAAATGCTTCATCCAAGACACGATCCACGAGGCGCCCAGTTCAACCACGGCAACGCGTAGCCCAGGAAAACGGTGAAACACACCGTCAAAAATCATCGCCGCCAGAAACAGCTCGGCATTGTATTGAATACCCATGTAAGCAATGGCGTCACGTGGTGCATCGCCCTCGGCATGCTCGGGCACACTGCCGCCATTGTTGTAAAACGATAAAGGCACCGGATCCCAGCCGCCATCGGTGCCGACATGAATGGTAATGGCCATGTCCGCGTCCTGAATCTTTGCCCATATAGGGTCAAAGTCGGGATGCGTAAATGCCTTGGACCCATCAGGCGCAATGGTGTCGATCATGACTACGGTAAAGTCTTGGGCGATGGCCGCATCCAGGTAGGTCATGGCCAACTCAGGCCCGTGTCGAAACGGAACATAGGCGGCCGGATGCATGCGGGCATCGGTGGCGCAAAAGCTGGCGAGCCCGCGATTGAGCGCCTGCACCGAACCAGCAAAAATTTCTAGGTCTCGCGCACCCTGCACCTGATCAAAGGCAGCCGTGGGAAACACGATATGCGCATTAAAACCCAGCAAGTCATTCACCCGAACCCGCTCGTCCCGGTCCCAAGCACCCAGGCCCTGAAAGCCTTTGTGCTTCATCGCCATGAAGGATGCTTCGATTTCTGCCGCTAAATCTGGGTTTTGCTGACGCTTGGCAAAGCCTGACAGCGCCTGCTCAGCTTTCTCAATCGCCGCGGGTTTGCTTTGCCCAAAGGGCGTTAGATGCGGTCGTAACTTGGCATCGGCAAACTCTGCCAACCAAGTCGGTGGCTCCATCATGTGCGTATCAGCATCGTAAATATCAGCGCGGTGGGCGTAGACCATGGCGACTTTCCTCTCCTAACCGGGCATGTATATCAACACAGGTAACTGTTATGTGCCAATGCCGCCAGATCAGCGAGTCGACCAGACTTTGACGCAGCGTTCTGCTACCTTTTTTGTCAGAAAAAGAACACGGGGAGTAAAACTATGAGCGCATCAAACACACGGGTCGGCGAGTTCCGCAGGCCGCGACAGATGCTGGGTGATCAAGAATACGACGGTCACCTGTCAATTCATGACGACAAGATGGCTGAGGATCTCGGCTTTGCGGGCGCCCCCATCGAAGGCCCCACCCACTTCAGCCAATTCGTGCCGATGCTGCACGAAGTTTTTGGCGATGCATGGTTTGAGCGCGGCTGCATCAGCGCCCACTACCAAACCATGGTGGTAGAGGGCGAAGAAGTGCGCGCGATGGTGGAGCAGGTTGAAGGGTCAAGCGTTACTCGCATCAACGCCGAAAAACGCGATGGCACGCCAGTCTTAACCGGCACAGCCTCCCTCGGCCCAGAATACGGCGAGACCGAGCTAGACATGCGCCGCGCCAAACTGCGCCCGGCAGAACAGCTGGTTATTCTCAGCGAACTCAGCGTTGGTCAGATGGGTGCAGGCAACCCGGAATATGCGCAAATGGCCATGGATCAAAACATGGGCGCCATGTACCCCTTCAGCCTTGCGCAGAAACTTCAAAAGATCACCGAAAACCACCCTTACTACACCGATGACAACCCCTGGGGGCGAGCAGTAATTCCACTGGAGATGATCAGCGTGCTCACCCAGTACACCAGCGGGCAATCTGGTTTTCGCTCCAAGGGCCCGGCCATTGGTCTGTTTGCTGCGCAAGAAATTAAAATGATTAACGGGCCGCTATTCGTGGATCAGCCTTACAAGCTAGAACGCGAGATCATTGCGCTCAGTGAAAGTCGGCGCACCGAATCGAACTGGATCATGACCCGCGTGATTGACGCAGAAACCGACAAACTCTGCGCAGAGGTTATTTTGAATTCAGCAACGCTCAAAGACAGCTACGCCAACTACGAGGCGGATGCCAAAGCCTTGGGCAAGGATCTAAGCGCGTAGCGACCCCCTCAACAACAATAACGCGCAAGGAAGTTAGATGGGCAGAAAAATCCTCTTCATCACCACGGATCAGATGCGCTATGACGCGCTAGGCTGCAACGGCGGCAACGTGGCGCGCACACCAGCCATTGATGCGCTGGCTGCCAACGGCATTAACTACCGCCGCGCCCATAACCAAAACGTAATCTGCATGCCCGCTCGGGCCACCATCATGACCGGCCAGCATGTGGCCAGCCACGGCGTGTGGATGAACGGTGTCAGCCTGCCTGAAGACACCCCCACCATTGCCCATTGGCTGCAGCAGCATGACTATCGCACCGCGATTCTAGGCAAGGCACATTTCGAGCCCTGGCTGGGTTCCGGGAAGGACTTTTACGAAAACCGTATGGCAGCCATGGGCGAAACCGGCCCGCACCGCGGTTTTGAGCATATGGAGTTGGCAAACCACTTTGGTATGCGGCACTCCCACTACGATTTGTGGCTGGCCGAGAATCATCCAGACATCGACGCGCGCCGCTACCGAGCTGTCACCGACAAAGGTCAGCAAAATATGGCCGCCAACGGCGATACCGGCGCCGTGCAAGTGTGGCCAACCGATATTCCCAAGGAGCTTTACCACACCGACTGGGTTGCTCAGCGCACCATGGCCTGGCTGGACACTTTGTCTGACGATGAAGATTGGTTTGTGTGGATGAGCTTTCCCGATCCTCACCACCCTTGGGATCCGCCCGCGTCAGAAAAGCAGCGTTTGAACTGGCGCGATGTGCCGCTGCCCGCGCTTTACCCTGGCAGCGCTGAGAAAGCCGCCGACATGCTCAAGGACAAACCCAAGCATTGGCTCGGCTACTTTGATGGCAGTCTGTGGGCCAACCTAGAATCGCCACGGGGCTTCAAGCCCTGCGACATGACCGCGGATCAAATCCGCGAGATCAACGCCTATACACATATCGAAAACGAACTCATCGACGAGGCCTGCGGACGGGTCTTCGACTATTTGCGCACACGCGGCTGGGATGCCCAGACCGATATCGTCTTCACCACCGATCACGGCGAACTGCAGGGCGATTACGGCCTGCTGTTCAAAGGCGCATACCATGTGGATTCGCTGATGCGTCTGCCACTAATCTGGCGACCCGCGCCCGATACCAACATTGCAGCGGCGGAGGTCAGTGCACCAGTCGGGCATGTGGATCTGGCGCAAACCTTTTGCCAAATTGCGGGCATCCCAGAACCGGAATGGGTCGAAGGTGCGCCCCTGCCAGTTTCGGAGACTCAGGCGCAAACTCAACGGCGCGAACGTGTGCTTACAGAATGGGAAAGCGAGCACGGTCCGGTGAGCCTCAATCTGCAGAGCATCTACAGCGATAAATGGGTGTGCACCCGCTACGGCAAAAGCTCGCTGTACGAAGGCACAGAGGGTGAGCTGTATAACCTCGCCGAAGACCCCGGCTCGCTGGTAAACCGCTGGGATGACCCCGCCTTTCAGGCGCTAAAGGCAGATTTAATTACCGATCTCGACGACAGTCTACCCGCTGCTCGAGAGCCTCGGCTGCCGCGACTGGCGCCGGTATAAGCCAACTGGGATGCTCTACAGATGTACCAAACCCTGACCTCAGCGCCCGTGGAATACATGCAGCGCATGCGCGATTACTATTTGGCGCTTGGCTACAACAACCCGTACCAGTGGGCATACCATGAATCCGTGCCCTTCCACGCCCTGAAAAAGTCGGTGACCCAGAGCCGCATCGGGCTTGTGACCACGGCTGCGCCCTTGAAGTCAGGCGCCGGGGATCAAGGCCCGGGAGCACCGTATAACGCTGCAGCCAAGTTCTATAAGGTCTATACCGGTAATGCCACGCGCGATGACTTCCTCGGCATTTCCCATGTCAGCTATGACCGTGACTACACCACCGCTGATGACATTGGCAGCTACTTTCCACTCAAAGCACTGCGCAGCGCGGAGGCCGATGGACATGTTGGTGAAATATCACCGCGCTTCTACGGCCTACCCACCAACCGCAGCCAAGCCACCACCCTGAAACAAGACTGCGCCGACCTGCTGGCTGTGCTGCAAGAGGACGAAGTCGATCTAGCGATACTAGTCGCCAACTGACCCGTGTGTCACCAGTCGGTTAGTTTGGCCGCACGATACTTGGAGGCTCACGGTATACCCACTGTGGTCATGGGCTGCGCCAAAGACATTGTCGAACACTGCGGTGTACCCCGCTTCGTGTTCAGCGATTTTCCGCTGGGCAATGCCGCGGGCAAACCACACGACATCGAATCCCAACGGCAAACGCTGATGCTCGCACTCGAAGCGTTAGATAAAGCAAGTGCACCGCGCACCACGCTGACATCGCCTCAGCAGTGGTCACCAGACACGCAGTGGAAGACGAACTTCTACAGCATCGCCAAACTATCCGACGAGGAGTTAGCTCAGCGGCGGGCCGAATTCGACAAGATCAAGGCGGTGGGCAAGGAAGTTAGGGATCAGGCGGAGGGCTAACGCCGCCACTCATACCTGATGTCCGCCAAGTCGCTCTTCAACTGGGCTCATGGATTTCGGTCAAAGCTGTCGAATCCTCGCGCGGTTTCGACGAAACCTTGAGACAAATAAAATTGTTGCGCGCCGGTGTTGCGTTTAAACGTGTACAAGGTCAGCCCGTGAGGGCTGCGCGCTTTCGCGTCGCCTAGCAGTTTTTTGCCAATAAGCGCTCGCTGATAATCGACGTGCACGAACAGATGATCTAGCGCG
>JAYYHB010000101.1:0-3943 GCA_036157095.1 Pseudomonadota bacterium | reverse complement strand
CCGCTGGCATTTTGCATGATGTCGAGCATCCAAGAGGAGGACTGATGCGGCAGCCCCGTAACCCCGTGAGGTTTAGTCAAATGGTCGCGCCGCTTCTGCAGCCCTCCGCCGATCTAGGTGAGCACACCGTTGAGGTGCTGGCAGACCTTGGGCTGACCTTGGAAGAAATGCAGGATTTGGCGCGACAGGGTGTGATCGGTTAGTCTCGCAATTTAGCCCTTACCAGCAGTGCTATGACATATGCTGCATGACCAATCGTCCGGTAGCTTCGCCCGTCTCTAATAATCGATGTGCTTGTGCGCCGTCTTCGACTGCGAAAGTTTCTTGTATTTGCGGACTGAAGCGACCGCGCTCCATGCCCTCGCAGTAGTGCGCCCAAACGCAGGCGAAATCCGTCGAAAAGTAAGCATCGCTGCCCTTGATTTGAACGCCGCGCTGAAACAAAAATCCGAGCGAGGGAATGTCTGCGCTATCGCCTGTGGTATTGCCGCAGGTCACCAGTCGTCCCCTTGGGGCGAGGGCAAAAAGCGAAGCTTCCCAGAGCGCTGGGCCGACATGGTCCAGCACCATATCGACGCCCTTGCCGTCGGTCTGCTGCATTGCCCACGATGTGACGTCGGACTCGCGATTGGTCGTCGTTGCGGCTGCGCCTAATCCCTGGGCAATCGCGCATTTCTCTTCGCTTGCTGCGGTGACCAAGACCCTCGCGCCAGCGGCTACCGCCATTTGTGTGGCGGCTAGGGTGAGGGCAGAAGTCGCGCCATGCACCAGTAAGGTTTCGCCCGAGCGCAGCTCGCCGACGCGAAAGAGTGCGTGATGGGTGGTCATCCAGGCGGTGGGAAATACTGCTGCCGTGGCGAAGTCCATGGCATCTGGAATCGGATGCACGTGATCGGCGCTCACCGCGCACAGCTCGCCATAGCCCCCGGCGTGGGTTGCCCCAATTACTCCAAGGTCTCCATAGCGCTCGCCAAGGCCGGTAAATTGGGAATCGCCGCCGACCGCGTGCAGGGAGGGGTCGGCAACCACGCGGTCGCCAGTCTTTACATGACTGACCCCCGAGCCTACCTCAACGACTGTTCCAGCCAGATCCATGCCAGCGACATGAGGAAGCGAGAAACCTGGCAGGGTGAACCAGCCGTTGCGCTGCACGATGTCTAATCGATTCAATGCGGTAGCGGAGACCGCGAGTAGCACGTCAGCCGGTCGAAGGATGGGATCAGGCAGATGACCAATCGTCAAAACGTCGGGTGTGCCAAATTCCGTATAAAAAAGCGCTTTCATGGATTGGGTCTATACCAGAAACAAAGAATACTGAGCCAGGGCAGGGTCGCCACTACACGGCTCCTAAAATCGCGATAAGGGTAGCAATAATATGAGTCAGCAATGTCTGGAATTCGTGACCGTCGATGTTTTCACTCGGCAAACCTTTGGAGGCAATCCGTTGGCGGTCTTTTTTGCAGCCGAGCAGCTGAGCGATAAGCAGATGCAGCAAATCGCCCGGGAAATGAACTATTCAGAAACCACCTTCGTGCTGCCGCCGGTAGATACGGCGAATACCGCAAGCGTTCGTATTTTCACGCCGATGAATGAGCTGCCCTTTGCGGGTCATCCTAACGTCGGCACCGGCTACGCGCTAGCGAACCACCCTTCATCTGTGCCCACAATGGGCACCGTGACGACTTCTACTAACCCGGAAACTGGCCAAGGCCAGGCGAGCATGTGCTTCGAAGAGAAGGCTGGTTTGGTGCAGGTGTTGGTGGACATGAGCAGCGATAATAAGGCGCAGCAGGCGAGGATTGCGGCGCCCCAGGCGTTGCAGCAAAGACCCGGGCATACCATTGAGGCCATGGCCAGGGCACTGAACTTAGAGCCAGATCAAATACTGGGTGCGGCGGAAGGTTCAACAATCGTCAGCGTGGGTATTGAGTTCCCCGTAGTCGAAGTGGGCGACCTCCACGCACTTCGGCAGTCTTCGGCGAATATAGAGCAGTTCAAACGGTTGAGCTTGAATCCCGTCATAACAGGTGCAAACGCGGATGCGGACGATGCGTTTCTGGTTTATGTCTACTGTCGTAACGGTTCAGGCGAGGTCAGCGCTCGCATGTTTGATCCCCTACACGGCATACCCGAAGATCCCGCAACGGGTAGTGCTGCGGGCGCGCTGGCGGGTTTGTTGGCGCAGCGAGACAACATTAACGGGCATAAGCGTTACCAGATCACACAGGGCGTAGAAATGGGCCGCCCTAGTCGAATAGTAGTAGACGTTGAGCGAATCAATGGGCAGATTTCAACGACAAGGATCTCAGGGGAGTGTGTCGAGGTAATTAGCGGCACCCTGTCACTTTGAGGCATCATCCGAGCAAACTTAACGGTCTGGGCCGTAGGCGAAATAGGGAGAATTGATGGATATCAGCGCAGAGTACATGTGGTTGGGTGTTGGTTTCGCGCTCATTATTGCCGAAGTCACCATGGGCAACTTCATTTTGTTCTTTTTGGGTCTGGCGGCTGCGTTGACTGGCGTCGCGATGTGGTTGGGTTTGCCCGCCGAAAACGGCATCCCCTATATGTTGTTTGCCGCTCTCGCCCTGGTGCTGCTGGTTGGCGTGCGCTCGCGCATGAAGCTGCATCTGGTCGGTGATTCCCTGCAGGGCAGTGCCGACGATGATTTCGTTGGTAAGGAAGTCAGTATCACCAGTGGATTTGATGATGCCAGCCCCGGTCGGGGGCGTGTGAGTTACCGAGGTGCCGACTGGAATGCGCGCAGCGAGCAAGTGGCTTTTTCGCCGGGCGCCATCATCAAAATCACGGGCCGAGATGGCAATACGTTGATCGTGAATCAGGAGACTAACTAATGGATATGAGCTTTTTTCTCGGCGTGCTGCTGGCCTTTGCCGTGGTGGTCATATTGCTCAAGACCGCTCGGGTCGTACCCCAGCGCGAGCAGTTTGTGATCGAACGTCTGGGCAAGTACGCAAAAACTCTAGACGCCGGCTTCCACATACTGGTGCCCTTTGTCGATGTGGTGGCCTACAAGCACACACTGAAAGAGCAGACCGTAGATGTGCCATCCCAGAGCTGTATTACCAAGGACAATATTTCTGTCGAAATAGATGGCGTGATTTACCTGCAGGTCAATGATGCCCGTGCCGCCAGCTACGGTATTCAAGACTATATGTTCGCCACCTCCCAACTAGCCCAGACCACGCTACGATCTGAAATCGGCAAGATCGAACTCGACCGCACCTTTGAAGAGCGCGAAACGATTAACTCTCAGGTTGTTCATGCGGTGGATCGTGCAGCGGAGCCCTGGGGAGTCAAAATTTTGCGCTACGAAATTAAAGACATTGTGCCACCAGCCTCGGTCAAAGATGCGCTGGAAAAGCAGATGCGGGCCGAGCGGGAGCGTCGGGCCGTGGTGGCATCATCTGAGGGTGAGCGACAAGCCCGAATCAACGTTTCTGAAGGCGAACGTCAGGAAGCGATAAATCTGTCGGAAGCGGAAAAACTTCGTCAAATTAACGAGGCCGAGGGACGGGCGGAAGAAATTCGGCTCATCGCCGAGGCGACGGCTGCTGGTGTACGGGCGGTGGGCGCAGCGGTGAGCGAGCCGGGCGGAAAAGATGCGATCAATCTGCGCGTTGCAGAGCAGTGGGTTACTGAGTTTGGCAAGCTGGCGAAGGCTAATAACACCATGATCGTGCCCGCCCAGCTGGGCGATGTGTCCACACTGGTGTCCACGGTGATGGGTACTATGGGCAATATTCAAAAGTCGGATTAGCGCCAATGGGACTTAGCGGTTGGCCTTGTTGTGCGTACTGGATTGATGCCGAGAAACGCCCGTTGCGCGTAGCTCTGCATGCTTGGTCTTGCGACCGGTCACCCGCGCGCGCCAGCGCTTGAACGCGCCAGCAGAAATGTTGGTTCGCATGACCTTGATCAC
>JAYYHB010000100.1:0-8855 GCA_036157095.1 Pseudomonadota bacterium | reverse complement strand
ACTAAGTAGGAGTTGAAGAAACCTGTTCTTCTCTGATTAATATTTGATTTTGCGCTTCCGTGCAAGGTTCTAGATAGCCACATAACCAGCGAGCCCTTAGGCATCTCGGCTTGAACGATTTCGTTTTCTTGTGCGATACGATCTTCCGGCCATCGATGACTGCCCGGTACTACTCGAGTCGCGCCGTTGTCGCGAGTGAAGTCGCTGCCCGCCCACATTGCTGACACCAGAAACTCTCTAATGTCGGGGAGGTGCTCTATGAACGGTTGGTAGATAGCGTTCTCCCGGTGGAGAACTTGATGCTTTGAGTTTGGGCCGCCACGCACCTCGAGCATTACAGCTGCCCCGATGTTGTAGTGATGACAGTTCGGGTCAGTTTCAAGAGGCGCTTTAAAGACGACTTGGGCGCCGCCGTCGCCGATATCCACCACTTTTGATTTGGCCTCGGTGGCAGGACTTCTGCCCGACATAGGCTCGACCGGCATTAACATCGCATCGACAATTTCTAGCGTTTTGGGGTGGATTACGAGCTTTTCTGTGTAGGTTAGACTGGCTGCCGCGAGACCTCCCACTGTGCGGTTTCCCTCTGGCCAAAGGGAGGTTGAAGAGGATTGTTCGGCCTGAGATACGTTGTTTTGTACATCTTGGTAGGCCTCGTCCATGACCTCTTCAGGGACGAGACGCTCGATGATGACCCCGCCGTCGGATTTAAGGGCATTGACGATGTCTTCTGTGCTGTCTTTTTCGGCAAATGAGGTTAAATAATTCACAAGATCCTCCGCCCTAGAATGATCGACTCACAAAAAAATACCATGGTGCTTGGCCTTCTGTAAGTCATGTACTTTTGAAAAATCAGAGCGAAATTTAAAGATGTGTTGTCCGACTCCTGCCAGCCGTGAAAAAAATTTGAAGCAAAGTTTTTCAATGTTAGTGATTGTATGCCCGGTCACGTGTTTCGATAGATCAGTCATGTAAAGAAAGAGAAATAAAAGTGAATAAGACGGTGTTGCTCATTGGGCTCGGTAATATGGGGACTGCTTTGGCTAGGACTTTACTGGGTTTGGGTTATGAAACTTGGGTTTGGAATCGCACAAAAGAAAAAGTCGGCACGCTTTTGGAAGCGGGGGCTTTATGGAGTGAGGACGTATGGGCGGCTGTTGGCTTCGTAGACAGTGTCGTTATGTGTCTGAGTAATTACGATATTTGCGTTGAACTGCTATCAACATGTTCTGATCTAGAGAACAAAACCTTGATACAGCTAACGACCGGGACCGCTAGCGATGCGAATTCATTTGAGAATCTGGTGAAGCAGAAGCGAGGACGCTACCTAGACGGAGTTATTCTCGCTTACCCCAGTAACATTGGTGATCCACGCTGTTCTTTGCTTGTAGCGGGGAATTCTCTAGCTTGGAAAGAAAGCGAGGCGTTAATCTCGGAGCTGGGAGGAAAATCACAATATCTGGGAGAGGAGGTTGGTGCGCCCTCGCATCTCGATCATGCTTTGATTGCACCATCTTTGATGATGCAGATGGCTGTTATACAGGGCATGCATATGGCAAAGACGGCGGGCGTTGATCTCGAATTTTACTCGACGATGATTTCTGGTTTACCGATTTCTCTTAAAGCCGACCAGGATAGACACACTCGAGCAATTATCGACGGTGATTTTTCTAAGGTTCAGGCGAGTATTCGGACTTGGAAAGAGGCTTTGGACCGAATACTCGAAGAGGGCAAAGTGTCAAATCTAAATACTGGATTATTATCGGGGATCGACGAAGTCTTAAGAAACGGCCAGGACCAGGGCATAGGAGAGGAAGATCTCGCTGCTTTGATAAAGACATTGGGTTAGGCGGAGTGGCAGGGCGCATTACGTAACGCATGGTAAAAAAACAGAGGACTGATCATGAATTTTGAGGAGTTGTTTAGCGTTTCAGAGAAGGTGGTCTGTGTTACCGGAGGAGGGGGCGGTATAGGGCGCGGCATTGCCCGAACTTTTGTCTCGGGAGGTGCGAAGGTATATATCGCATCGAGAAGCGATCTTTCTGACGTAGCCAACGAAATTTCGGAAGAGGGACCGGGTGAATGTTTGGCCTTGTCTGTGGACTTGGCCAGTGAAGAGTCCATAAAAGCACTAGTGTCCAACTTGCAAGAGCTGGAGGGTAAGTTAGATGTTCTCGTCAACAATGCTGCCTTGGGCGGGTTTATACATGCCTTCGAAAAATTCCCTGCGGATGAGTGGGATCAGATGATGAACGCGAATGTCAGGGGGCCTTTTTTGTTAGTGAAGGAGGCCTTGGGTTTGCTGGCAACCGCAGCTAATTCGGACGCCCACGCGAGCGTGGTGAATATCGTGTCTGTAGATGGAATTAGGGTAGCAATGGATAACGACTGGGCTTACGGAGCGGGCAAGGCCGCACTGATTCAATTGACGCGCCAGTGGGCTGCCACCCAGGGTAATAATCACGGTAAGGAGGGCGGTAGGAATATCACGTTCAACGCGATCGCACCCGGGCCTTTCCCTGGAATGCTGGATCATTATCTAGAGACTGAGGAAGGGCGAGCGGCCGTTGGTGCAGTAACCGTCTCAGGGCGAGTCGGTGACCCTGTTGATATAGGAGCCACTTGTGTTTACTTATCGAGTCGAGCAGGCTCCTATGTTACCGGCTCTACAATTCCCGTAGATGGAGGCTTGTTGGTAGGCCGTCGTGCGAACAGTTGAGGGTTTAAGTACGAGAAAGCAATGAACGCAGAATCATTGACCAAATCCATCGTCACTGAGTGGCAGAAAAAGGGCGCTGTCAAGATTCCTAAGTTACTAGATCCGGCTGAGCTCTCCGCTTGCCGCAAGTTTTATGATTGGGTCTTGGCAAACCCTAGTTCGATCGCGACTCAATTCTTTGAAGGGGAAGCAGATAGCTTTTTTAATGACGTTGGCCAGGCGGCCGGCTATTACCCCCGGGCTGAATCTCTCTTTGACGCTTGTCCCAGCATACGCGCGGCGGTTCAGTCGCTCTTTGGAGTCGATAACCGAAATATCGGGGTTCGAGGTTACGAGGTTTTTCACAAAAGCGGGGGCGCGGGGAGGCACACGCCATTTCACCAGGATGCCTCTTTCGCGCCCTTCCACGGCAAGCATCTAGTCCGATTTTGGATACCCTTTGAATGCACGCCAAAGTCGCATTGCCTCGAAGTGATCGGCGGCTCTCATCTTGGTCCACTGTTTAATCCTAATAAAATACTCATGACCGATCCCTCTTCCCACCAGGCAGAGGGCGTAGATGACACGACTCCGTTCTTTGATCAGGAAGAGGAATTACTCGCTATGCCCCGAGTTCCGGATATCCTCGCTGATCCAAAGGCTTATGATATTTTATCGTGGGACTTGGATCCCGGAGATGCGGTAGCTTTCCACCTTGCCTCACTGCATGGCAATGCCCCGGTTGACGCACAACATCCAGAGCGGAATACCCTAATCTTGGGGTTTTTTGGTGACGACTGTATATACAAACCACTGCCGGTCGAAGGCATGGGTGATTTTTTGGATCCAGCAGCTTTTTCTGGCCTCAAAGAAGGCGATCACTTCTCGTTAAGCGGTTCGGAAGCGGGTAGTAAAAGGATCAAGCTTAAAGGAGACGGGATCAATTCCAAGCGAGTGTCCATTTCGAAGGACTAGATACAGAACGGTACTGATGAAATAGTTCATGCAGACGGACCGTTTTTGATTAGGAGGGGTAGATGAATTGCATGCATCTCGGCCTCTTTTCAGTTGGAGGATCACTATGAACACAAACGTGAAAACTAAAACCAATTCTCATCCACTAGACCGCTGCAGTGGTGCCGAGCTAGAAGCGGCGGTTTCGCTGCTAAAGCAATCTGGCAACCTGAGCGAAGCGGCTTACTTCGCCAGTGGTTTTGCCGACGAGCCTGATAAAGAAGTGGTTCTTGGTTTTAAAGAAGGTATGTCGTTCGAACGTGTTATTCGGCTAATAGGACACGACCCAAAACAAAAGCAGAGTTTCGACGCGAGAGTGTCGCTCACTAAGAATGAACTTGTCCAATTTTTATGGATTGAAGATGGTCAGGCCGCGGTAACCGGGGTGGACGTAGTTAAAGCCATCAGGGTTCTCCATAAAAATAGTGAATGGTTACAGGCTATTAGCAAGCGAGGTATAAAAGATTTGTCGCTGGTTCATGTTGAACCATGGGTGGCAGGCAGACGGCCAGAGGGCATGAGCGCTAACGCTCGCGCTTTTAGCGCGATCTTCTTCTTGCATAAAGAATTAGAAGATAACCATTACGCTCGGCCTATTGAAGGTCTTATCGCACATGTCGATGTTGACAGCGATCAAGTGATTATTGAGGACCATGGCGTCGTCCCAATACCAGAAGATGATGGGGAGTATGCGGCTAATCGAATTCAATCGCTAAGACAGGATTTGAAACCACTGGAGATTACACAGCCCGAAGGACCGAGCTTTGAAGTAGAGGGTCAAGTAATCAGATGGCAAAAATGGAAAATGCATGTTTCTGTTAACCCCGTAGAAGGTTTGGTTTTGCACGATGTGCGTTATGACGATGATGGTAAAGAGAGACCGATTCTTTATAGAGCATCCTTATCCGATATGGTTGTGCCCTACGGTGACAGCTCTCCTATGCATAACTGGAAACACGCCCTAGATTCCGGAGAGACCAATATGGGCCATGGCGCGAACTCTTTGTCACTGGGGTGCGACTGCCTTGGCGAAATTTACTATTTTGACAACACGATTTTGAAGGCTAACGGGGAAGCACAAGAGGTTAAGAATGTAATTTGTCTGCACGAAGAGGATTACGGTGTATTGTGGAAGCATACCAATATGATGCTGGAGAACCCGATTCCCGAGGTCAGGCGCTCGCGGCGTCTGGTTGTCAGTTGCTTCCATACGATCGGTAATTATGAATATGGTTTTTATTGGTATTTTTATCAGGACGGCACCATACAAATGGAAGTTAAACTGACGGGGCATATCGGTGCTTCGGTTGTTCCGAATGGTCTTGGGACCGATACTTCGCCATTGGTGGCACCAAATATTAGCTCACCGATCCATCAGCACCTGTTTTGTTTTCGTTTGGACTTCAATCTGGATGGTGCACAAAACACAGTCTGCGAAACTAACGTAGAAGCCTTGCCGGTTGGGCCGGAAAACCCTCTTAATTCTGGTTTCCGGGCGATTACCACACCATTGAAGAGTGAGTCCGAAGCAAAGCGTGAGGTAGATCCGATGAAGAGCCGCAGCTGGAAGGTTATAAATACGGCGGTGCGAAATCAGATCGATCAACCGGTGGGATATAAGTTGCTGCCGCAGTCCTCCCCCGTTCTGCTGAGTGGGGATGAGTCTTTGCCGGCCAAGCGGGGTGCTTTTGCGAAGCACAATCTCTGGGTAACGCCTTACCGGTCAGATGAACTTTACGCTGACGCGGGACCATTCTCGAATTTGCACTCTGGGGGGGCCGGTTTGCCAGCATATACAAAGAAAGACAGATCAATAGACGATACAGATCTGGTCGTTTGGCATACCTTCGGAGTTACGCATGTCCCTCGACCTGAAGACTGGCCGATTATGCCGGTTGAATATGCCGGGTTTACGTTACTGCCTGTGGGATTTTTCAATCAAAACCCTGCTCTGGACGTGCCCCCACCTTCAAAGGCGTGTCATGACTGAAAGAAAATAACGCACCGATTTTGGCCTCAACGGAAGTAATCGGCCTTGTCTGTAATTGCATTAATAGATCAAACCCCAGCTGATCACGTAAATCGCAAACATCAGTGCGTACGACGCAACCCAGAGTAAAAACCTGATGCGTCTTGCGAGCTCCAAAGAGCTGCGAGGTTTCATAAGACCACCTGCAAAAAGTTTGTCTTCAAGCCCAGAGCGAGGTCCTTGGCTTTAAAAGTGCTCACCAGGTCAAAAAGGATTCTCATTAACGTGAAGTTGAGCGGCCCATCTATGATTCTACGCAACGCCCTTGAGGCTTCGCTGTACCTTCCTTTTTCGATGAGCCCTGTTGCAAACAATATCTTAGCTTCATCGGGAGAAGGCTGTTCTTTAGGGCTTAGTGCTATTTCAAGACGCCTTTCGCCTGCGGAAAACAACAGACACTGCATTTCATCTAAGTAGCGGATGCTCTTTAGACAGTCGTGATTCGAAAACAGGGGCCTCAACGCTACGTGTATACACGTCTTATCCAATATCGCTTGATTCCATTGTCTCATTGCTGCCAGAAGGACGAGGGATCCATCGCTCAATTTGGACCTGTTCATATAGTAAGCCTCATTCGCGCTGCACAGTTCTTGATTATGGTGCAAGTAAATCCTCCATTAGTATTCATATGTAAATGATAATCATTCTCATAAGTAAGTCAAGCGATCTGAGTAGCGACATCCTTTGGAGGCGCAATTATCTACAATGTTGCCTCGTGGGTGGGCGAACTCGAGCGGCCGTTCTCTGTTTCGCGCCCGAAAGACGCAAGCGACGAAGTGAATTCAAGTGGCGAACGGGTGGCAGGGATAACGCGGAGTTTTTGCACACCAAAAAACGCTCGTAGACAAGTAGAGAGCTAAGCACGAAAGCATGCGCCGCGCACCGTCAGTTTCTAGAGCTTTTCGATAACCAAGTTCCGGAGTACGAGCGAGATCGCGCGCTAGCCAGCTCTGATAATTACATATGGGTCCGATGCAACGCGTTAGAAACTAGACGTCGGGCAAAAATACGGACGAACTCGCGGGTGAAGCCAGAGACGAGTTGACGTCGAGGGGCTTTAGCTAGACAGACTATTGGTTGAAAGTACCACCCAGTTAGCAAGAAAGCCGCCCGAAACTGAATCAGACGGCCTGGTGTTAGGAGAAGAAAACACCATCACATGACGACTGTTAGTCTGAGGTAAGATAGGGGTAGTTCAGTCGTCTTTTTGCATCCGTTAGAGGTAACTTCTTGCACATGCTCAGGTGACCTTTGTTGGCAATTTCCGCGGATGAACAACTAGTTTCCATTGTCTTTGCGACACGTGTATTTCTTTATGATTTTTCTGATTTCTTCCGACATATTTTTACTGTCAGAAGTCTGTGTTGTTAATGCTAGGCGAAACATGGCGGCGTAAAGCGGCATACCATCGATATCTTTTTTGATCTGCAGGTTTGTGCCTACAGAGAATTCTTCGCTCCACTGGCGCCGCACCTCTTTCCAAAATGGCTCTGTGTTTGACCAGTACCGATGGCCTTCTGACCAATCCCAACTAGATATACGCTCATATCTCGCTAGACCGACTTCCTTCGCCAACACGTGGTGCTCACCACTTGCTTGAAGGCTGACCTTTAAATTTTCTTCCTCTTGCACCCACCCGGTTGGGTTAATCGTATGTTTGTTGGTGCCTATCAAAACATCGTAATCTTCTCTAACGCTGAATTCTCGACGAGGTAAAGGGCGCCACGTCGTGTCGCTTTTCCAAGACGAGTAGTTTTGTAAATGCTGCCAATTACCAAGCGATTGATATCGAGGGGAGTCGTCGACCTGATATACGCTCTGTAGCCACTTTTTCCGGGTCGAGTCAGGCGTAAGCGACCTTGTCTCCCATTTCTGATTCCCAATAAATTCGGTGATTTTGGCCGGCTCGTAGGTCCAGTCTTGCCGCCAATGCTTCATGACGATTGGTTCTGAGATCTCGCCTGAGGGTAAACTTATTCTCATAACGAGAATGTGTTGGAGGCTAATAAAGCGTTCACTCTCTTCCACTACGGTTACGAATTCCGTTCCCCATGATTGATAGGGTGCAGGTGGACGGTAATCCGCGGTAAATCCGATAGTTTCAATGAAGTCGAAAGAAGTTCGATAGTTGCCGGCCATCGCTAGGATTGCACGTCTATCTCGCTCAAATGTTTCGATTTCGGCGTCTGTCGCCGCTAGAAACTGTGGTGAGGCAGATCGATCCAGCTCCACAGGAGGTCCTTTCGTCGTCCCCCCCCGCGGTGCTAATCGACCAGATTCTTCAAATTGCCAGGTGAATGTGTACCGCCTTCGGTCTGATTCATCAGTGCGTTCGGGATTCACACTTTCTTCTGTTTGGAGTTGCGCATTTGCGGTTCCATAACCGCCTAAAAACAAGATGAAGACTAATGCTGGGACTCTTAAGCCGAGTTTAGCGATTCGCATAACCAATACTCCTAACAGTAATTTTTGTTTTGCAACCAAGGTTTCGAGAGAAGCAGTCCTGGAGGAGTCACTTGATTCCTTGTGAGCATCGTAATGCAAATAAGACACATTAGCATTTACTACCAAGCGCAATCGTGCGGCGGGAGAGACTGCAAATAAGTTGAAAAATATGAGAGGGCTCCCACCACGAGTCCTCAGTACGGTGGTGAAAGTTCCGTTCAGTTAAATTTCGAGGGTTCGAAGGGACCAGGATCGCGGCGGTTTTGAAAATGATGCATGTCTTGAAAAGGCACGGCGACAGAATCTGCACGGCCTTGTAGCGATCGTATCGTAAACAGTATGGCTAACTGCGCTCATGCCCTTAACTTAGATTCGCGGAGCTTCTGTGGCGATACCCTCGGTAATGCGCACACGAGCTTGCCATAGCTGAAGAATATAACTCTTCAACCCAAGAACGACGCTGTTCGAAGTTGTTCGCTATATCTCGATTTAGGTTATCAACTCGGTTTTTTTTTCCGTGCTGACTAGGATTGGTAAGTAATGGGCGAAGATTGGTTTGTCGCTTTGGTAGGGCACTTCTGAACAAGTTGCCTGTCCGATTTTGTCAGAGTGCAGGCGTCAATCCGTGTACTTTTTGAGAATTAAGTTGCGAATGATAATAGTTATCAT
>JAYYHB010000099.1:0-2876 GCA_036157095.1 Pseudomonadota bacterium | reverse complement strand
CTTGTTTTTCACCACCTTAACTCGGGTCTCATTACCTACAACTTCATCGCCATTTTTCACGGCACCGATGCGGCGAATATCCAATCGAACCGAGGAATAGAACTTCAGTGCATTACCGCCGGTTGTCGTTTCTGGAGAACCAAACATCACTCCAATTTTCATCCGTATTTGGTTGATAAATACAACTAGGGTATTGGACTGCTTGATATTACCAGTCATTTTGCGAAGTGCTTGGCTCATCAGACGCGCCTGCAAGCCGACATGGCTGTCGCCCATATCTCCTTCGATCTCTGCTCGGGGAGTCAGTGCCGCGACAGAGTCCACAATGACAACATCTACCGCAGCAGAGCGCACTAACATGTCGCAGATTTCCAGAGCCTGCTCCCCTGTGTCGGGTTGCGAAACCAGAAGGTCGTCGGTGTCTACGCCCAGGGCCTGGGCATACATTGGATCTAGCGCGTGCTCCGCGTCGATGAAGGCACAGGTACCACCCGCTTTTTGTGCCTCAGCAATGACCTGCAGTGTGAGGGTGGTTTTACCCGATGATTCGGGACCGTAAATCTCTACGACCCGCCCCTTGGGCAGACCTCCAATTCCCAACGCAACATCCAGGCCAAGAGAGCCCGTTGAGATCGACGGTACGGTGACCAGCTCTTTGTCCCCCAAGCGCATCATGGAGCCCTTACCAAATTGCCGCTCGATTTGCGCCAGCGCAGCGCTCAGGGCTCGCTCTTTTTCGGGGCCTGCCCTATCTGAGCTACCTGCTTTTACACTTTCCTTCGCCATTGTCTTTCCTCGCGTCTTTCCTCGTGCGTTTCCTAGAATCCTTCCTTGTGCCTTTCCTAGCGTCTAATCTGCATTCTTCTAATCATTGATCTGATCCACTATCTGGCCTTCTGTCTGATCCTATATCTGACTCTGGTTTGATCACTGATGTGATTCTTCGCGTGGCTGTCGTTCCGGATGCATCTCGTTCGATACTGTATATTCGTTCAGTGGTCCCTGCAAGACCCATTTTTAGGTTGCAGGTTGCTCCGCCAGTTGACGGCGATTTACCCGCTGTAGTTCACTACCTCTTCATTCTGGGCTGATGCGAACCCGAATTCCGATGCGATCTACACCTTCTGCTCCAGAATCAGTCCTTCCCGACCCTAGCAAACTCACCCCGATGATGCAGCAATATCTCAGCATCAAGGCCGCTCACACCGACGCCCTGCTGTTTTATCGAATGGGTGACTTTTATGAACTATTTTTTGAAGACGCAAAAGTCGCCTCAGACCTGCTGGACATCACGCTAACGGCGCGAGGTCATGCGAATAATGAACCCATACCCATGTGCGGTGTGCCCTACCACGCGGCAGACGCCTACTTGGCACGATTGGTAAAACTGGGGCGCAGTGTCGCCATTTGCGAGCAGGTCGGCGACCCGGCGACAAGCAAGGGCCCGGTGGAGCGCCAGGTGCAGCGCATTGTCACGCCGGGCACCCTCACCGACGATGCCTTGCTGGAAACCAAGTCCGACAGCGCGACAGCTGCGCTGTATTTTACCGAGCATCAAACCGGTTTAGCCCTGCTCAATCTCTCGTCAGCTCAACTAGTACTTCAGCAATTGTCATCGGAGAATTTGCTGCTTGATGCGATTACTGCCGTGCGTCCTGCTGAAATTCTGTTGCCCGCGAGCCAGGCGGCACGATGGCAGGAGTCGCTGGCTGCATTCGCCGCGGTGACCTGTCTTGATGACACCAAATACCAGATTCGAAGTGCTTCTGCGGCGCTGAATCAACACTTTCAGCACGACGTGGCTGCGGTCAGTGGCATTCACCCTGAGGCTCCTTGCCTCGTTGCCGGCGCCGCAGCTTTGGCGTACGTCCAGAGCACCCAATGCCAGTCGCTGGACTTTCTGCAGCAGGTGATTCACAAACAAGACGATCAGTGCGTCGGCATCGACGCTCAGTCCCGCCGCAATCTTGAGATCGATGTCCGCAGCAACGGCGCGACGGATCACACGCTACTAAGCCTGATGGACACCACCGTCACGCCCATGGGCAGCCGCCTACTGCAGCGCTGGCTGCATGAACCACTGCGCAATGTCGACAGCGTGATACGGCGTCAGCATTGGGTGACTGACGTTCTCGCCGCCCGAGCAGGCGAGGACATTCGAGCCAGCGTGAAGCCCGCGGGAGATCTGGAGCGCATCCTGACTCGGGTCAATTTGGGTTCCGCCTCGCCCCGAGACATTGGCAAGCTAAGAGACGCCTTGGGACAGATCCCAGTGATCAAGGAGGCACTGCACTCCATCAACGGCGAACTCAACGAGCAGTTAATCGTTTCCTTGGGCGACTTCACCCATCTGCACAGCAAACTCACCCAAGCCTTAGTCGATGAACCACCAGTAACCCTTCGTGAGGGCGGGGTTTTCGCAGGCGGCTATAGTGAAGAGCTAGATCAGCTGCGCAAAGACACCAGCCACTCGGCGAATTGGCTGGCAGAACTCGAGCAAGCAGAGCGCGAGCGCACGGGTATCAGCTCCCTAAAAGTGGGCTATAACCGAGTGCACGGGTACTACATCGAGACATCCAAGGCGGCAAAGGGTGAGGTGCCGGATGAGTATGTGCGCCGGCAGACCCTGAAAAACGCCGAGCGCTACATAACGCCAGCACTTAAGGCCTTTGAGGAAGGTGCTCTTCGCAGCCAGGGTCAGTCGCTGCAGCTAGAACGCCGCCTTTTTGGCGATCTGCTCATCGAACTGGCAGATGATTCAAGAGCGCTAAGGAAATCCGCGGAGGCCGTGGCGCAATGCGATGTGCTTGCCTGTTTGGCCGAGCGCGCATATACCCTGGGATTTCATGCCCCTAACTTTACCGAACAACGTGGTG
>JAYYHB010000098.1:0-5217 GCA_036157095.1 Pseudomonadota bacterium | reverse complement strand
TCATCAAAATCAGGGCGGTAAGCCGAAAAACCAACAAAGAATGTATGACAAGCACTACAATGGCTAAGTCAGCTATGCGAACTCACACTCACTCTGCGGTAAAGGGTGCATGCTCGAAGCCTGTGAGTCGTCTTAACTATTGAATTAACTTTCGGAGTAAACCTATGGCGTGGAATGAATCCGGTGGTGGTGATAAAGACCCCTGGGGAACTCGCGGCAATAAAAATGATGGACCGCCAGATCTTGACGAAGCGATCCGCAAGCTCCAAGGCCAACTGTCAGGCATGTTTGGCGGCGGTGGCGGCGGTGACAAGGGCGGGTCTGGTGGCAGGCTATCAGGTAGTTCAATAAGCCTATTTTTGGTGTTGGCGCTTGGTCTCTATGCGGCGGCCGGTGTTTACCAAGTGGACGAACAAGAGCGAGGCGTCATCTTTCGATTTGGTAAAGTGCTGCCCGAAGAAGTAGGGCCGGGACTACACTGGAACCCGCCGATTATTGACGAAAAAAACCTCGTGAACGTTACCCAGGTTCAGTCGCACAGCCATCAAGCGCTGATGCTGACCGAAGACGAAAATATCGTTGACGTGAGCCTCACCGTCCAGTGGGTGATCGACAGCGCCTCAAATTTTGTGATCAACGTCCGTGAGCCACGTGACAGCTTGGCACAGGCGACAGAGAGCGCACTGCGTCATGTGGTCGGGTCCGCGAGCATGGACGAGGTGATTACAGACGGCCGAGAAGCTATCGCGGTTGAAGTGCAGGCACGGTTGCAGCAGTACCTGCAAAGCTATGGCGCCGGTATTGATGTTACCAAGGTGAACATCGACCGCAGTGCGCCACCTATCCAGGTTCAAGATGCCTTTAACGATGTGCAAAAGGCCAAGGAGGACCAGCAAAAATTTATTAACCAGGCGACTGCCTATGCTCAACAGGTAGTACCTGAGGCGCGGGGCCGAGCCCAACGCCAGCTGGAGGAAGCCCAGGGTTATCGAGATCGGGTAGTGGCCCGTTCAGAGGGTGAGGCTCAACGCTTCGAAAAATTGCTAGTGGAGTATTCACAAGCTAAGCAGGTAACTCGGGATCGCCTTTACATTGACGCTATGGAAAATGTGTTTAAGAACTCCAGCAAAGTCATGATCGACGTGGAAGGTGGCAATAATATGATGTATCTGCCCCTGGACAAGCTCGGGCAGACAACCACGACGGTCAATGGCGCCACGGATGTTCAAAACCTGCGCCGAGAGCTAGAGCAGCTGCGACGTGATCTTGGCGCTAGCCGCACAAATACCACTCGTGGACGACCGAACCAATAGATCGCTGTTGCGATAAACGCTGAGACCGAATGTAGGAGAATGAAAAAATGCCGATGAAAACGTTTCTTGTTGTAGCATTTTTGCTGATTGGCGTAGGTCTGCTGAATCAGTCGGCCTATCGCGTAAAGGAAACCGAAAAAGCTATATTGCTCGAGTTCGGTAATCTCATTAACGCAGAGATTGAGCCCGGTTTGCATTTCAAGCTGCCGATCGCTCAGGAAGTCAAAAAGTTTGATGCTCGTGTACTAACGCTAGATTCCCAGGGCGAGACTTATTACACCCTGGAAAAGAAGCCGCTGATCGTTGATTCTTTCGTCAAGTGGCGGGTCGCAGATATTGAACGCTTTTATACAGGTACATCGTTTGATGAGCGCCGTGCACAGCGTCTGCTGTCTGAGCGCGTAAATGAAGGCCTGCGTAATCAGATCAGCCGTCGGGAAATGTATGAGGTTATTTCTGGTCAACGTGATCAATTGATGGCGGAGTTGCGCAAAGATTTGGATGCGGTAATGCGCGAATCCGTGGGACTCGAAGTCGTAGACGTGCGGGTAAAGAAAATCGATCTACCGTCAGAGGTCTCCACCACGGTGTATGAGCGTATGAACTCGGAGCGTGAAATTGAAGCACGACAATATCGAGCCGAGGGACAAGAACAGGCGTTGGCAATTCGTGCCAAGGCCGATCGTGATTCGGTAGTTATCGAGGCAGAAGCGTATCGTGAGAGCGAACGCCTGCGAGGGGATGGAGACGCCATGGCGGCCGAAATCTATGCGAGCGCTTACAGTCAGGATCCTGAGTTCTACGGCTTTTATCGAAGCATCAACGCCTACGGCGAAGTGTTTAAGGATAAAGGCGATCTTTTGGTACTCGATCCTGACAGCGACTTCTTTAAATACCTTGAAAGCGGTATCGCAAAGTGATCCTCGAAATATTCGTCCAATAACGTCGGCGTTTATCGATGACCTACTGGCGTTTGCCCAAGGGGGTGGATGAAGTCCTGCCGCCTCAGGCTTGGCAGTTAGAGCTATTACGACGCAGGGTACTGGACGTATTCAACCGTTGGGGTTATGACTACTTGGAACCACCGGTGATTGAGTACCTCGATGCACTACTCGTGGGTAGCGGCGAAGACCTCGATCTGCAAACGCTTAAAGTGGTCGATCAGTACAGTGGCCGTCAACTAGGTGTTCGGGCAGATATGACATCCCAAGCGGTGCGCGTTGATGCTCACAGTTTGCGCAGCGATAACGTGCAGCGCTATTGCTACGCCGGCCCTGTCGTATTCGCTAAACCACAGGGCAATCAGACATCCAGAGTACCTCTAAAAGCCGGCGCGGAAATGTTTGGAGCTAGCGGCGTTACCGCCGATGCCGAAGTCATCGGCTTGATGCTTGAAGGACTCAAGGTCGCAAACATGCACGCTCCGGTATTGCTGCTGGGGCATATGGGCATTTACCTCGGCCTGGTTGAGCAGCTGCTCGCCGAGGGTCGGTTAGATGAGGCGCGCCAAGGTGAGCTTTTTGGCTGCATCCAGCGTAAGGGCGCCAGCGATATACGCAACTTGCTTGATGATTCGCCTACGTCGGCGATGTTGATCGCGCTGCCAGATTTGATGGGCGACAGCAGCGTTTTGGCATTGGCGGGAAAGGTTCTCCATCGCGCGTCAGAAAGCGTACGAGTGGCACTTGATGAACTCAAAGATCTGGCCGCAATGATCAAGACGCGCTATCCCCAAGTGGATTTACGTATTGACGTCTCTGAGCTCTCTGGATACGGCTATCACAACGGCCCCGTCTTCGCGGTCTATCATCCGCAGCATGGCAGCGCGTTGGCTCAGGGTGGTCGCTACGATGGAGTCGGAGAAATATTTGGTCGCGGCCGGGCGGCGACAGGGTTCGATCTGAATCTGAAGCAGTTGATGGACAGTTCGCTCCAGGCGCGAGGCGCATACTTCGCCCCCTATACCCCTGATGCATCTCAGCCAGAGCTGACTGGGCTTGTCAGCAGGCTGCGAGATGAGGGACATCGCGTAATCGTGGCAGTTGCCCAAAACGAGCAACCGCCACATGATTGCATCGGTGTGCTTGTGCACGGTCAAGATGGATGGCAAGTGCAGTCCAATAGCGCGGCGCCGAACGAACAGTAATTCAACAGCCAGCCCGAAAGCGCGGGCATACGCACGTGGTGGGCGAGTGCCTGTGCGCTAAGCACGGTAATAGAACGGGCGCGGTGCCTGGGGAAATTGGGGATATAAAAAAGTGGAAGGGAAAGCATGGGTCGCAATGTAGTCGTAATTGGCACCCAATGGGGCGACGAGGGTAAGGGCAAGATCGTCGACCTCCTCACAGATCAAGTCGACGCTGTGGTCCGATTCCAGGGTGGCCATAATGCGGGCCATACACTGGTAATCGACGGTGTGAAAACCGTACTTCATGTCATACCCTCCGGCATTTTGCACGACGGGGTGCAATGCGTTATCGGTAATGGTGTTGTGCTGGAACCCCACGAATTGCTGAAAGAGATCGATACCTTGGAGGGACGCGGCGTGCCCGTGCGCGAGCGCTTGAAGATATCGCCTGCCTGTCCACTCATTTTGCCGTATCACGTCGAACTGGATTTGGCGCGAGAAGAGGCCCGGGGTAGGAAAAAAATCGGCACGACAGGCCGCGGCATCGGGCCTGCCTATGAGGACAAAGCGGCCCGCCGCGGGTTGCGCCTGGGTGACATGTTTTATTGGCAGACGTTTTCGGATCAGCTTGCAGAGGTTATGGAGTACCACAACTTCATGCTGACCCAGTATTACAAAAAGCCCGCGCTCGACTTTGCCAAGATTCTCGAAGAATGCGCATCGATCGCGGAGCAGATGAAAGCCATGACCGTAGACGTGGTGCCCTTGCTACACGCGTTGCGCGATGAAGAGAAAAACATTCTCTTCGAGGGCGCCCAGGGTGCCATGCTCGACGTCGATTTGGGAACATATCCCTATGTGACCTCCTCTAACACTACCGCTGGAGGAACTGCAGTGGGTACCGGATTCGGTCCGCGTTATTTGGACTACGTGCTGGGTATTACGAAGGCCTATGCTACCCGCGTCGGCTCTGGTCCTTTTCCTACTGAACTATTTGACGACGTTGGCGCGGGTTTGGCGGAACGGGGACGCGAATTTGGCTCCACTACGGGAAGACCGCGACGCTGTGGTTGGTTCGACGCAATTGCGTTGCGTCAGGCAGTGCAGGTCAACAGTATCTCGGGTCTGTGTCTGACCAAACTCGATGTGCTCGATGGCCTAGAGACCATAAAGATTTGCGTGGGTTACGACAGCGCTGGCAGTACTCAGAGCGGGCCCAATGTGGGCAGCGAATTTTACGAAGGAGTTACACCAATCTACGAAGAAGTAGAGGGATGGCAAGACACCACGCTTGGTATCCGTGCAATCGAGGATTTGCCCGCAGCGGCTCGTCGCTATATTCACCTGGTCGAAGAAGCCGTAGGCGCCCCGGTGGACATCATTTCTACGGGTCCTGAGCGCAATGAGACCATCCTTTTAAACAATCCGTTCGCGGACGTGGGGTAAGCCAATGGACGCAAAGCTGCTTGAACTTCTGGTATGCCCTGTCAGTAAGGCACCCTTGGTGTACAAACGCGAGCTTGAAGAGCTTTGGTGTTTGGTGAGCCAGCTGGCGTATTCCGTCGATGACGGTATTCCCGTGCTGGTGCCGGATGAGGCGCGCAAGCTAAGCGCTGAGGAACTACAGCAGAAACATTAGCCCACAAAGCGGACTATCCGAGCGCTCAAAGTCTCAGCCCGTACATCCAGAGTCACTAAAGAGTCAGAGCCGGGCGTTTGATTTTTCACGTTATGTTTTCTGTTCTCTACGTAGCCAGATTTCTTACTTTAATATTC
>JAYYHB010000097.1:0-3766 GCA_036157095.1 Pseudomonadota bacterium | reverse complement strand
GCCGAATTTCAGCGCCGAGGCCTGGATCGAATTAGCTCGACAGCACAATGTCACTACAGCCTTTGTCGTACCCACCATGCTGGCGCGCATCGTCGAAACCTTGGAGGCCCAGGGTGCTACAACTGCTGATATGCCGCATTTGAATTCCCTCGCCTACGGTGGCGGTAAAATGCCCCTAAGCGTCATCGAAAAAGCGATGAGGTTGTTTCCTCACACCGAATTTTCTAACGCCTACGGTCTAACAGAAACCAGCTCCACCATTTGCGTGCTAGGGCCAGATGCCCACCGTGAAGCGATTGCTAGCACCACCGAATCCGGCCGCCGGCGCTTGGTCTCGGTGGGTCAGGCCCTGCCTGGCGTAGAAATTGAAATCCGCGACGACGAAGGCAAGGTGTTGGGTGCCGGGGAGCGGGGAGAGATCTACGTTCGCGGAGAACAGGTCTCCGGTGAATACGAGGGCAAGGGGTCTGTGGTCGATGCCGAAGGTTGGTTTCCAACCCGCGATGCCGGCAGCATGGATGAGGAGGGCTATTTGTTCCTGGAAGGCCGTGCCGACGATGTGATCGTGCGCGGAGGAGAAAATTTGTCGCCGGGAGAAATCGAGGACGTGTTGCTAACCCATCCAGCAGTGGCCGATGCGGCGGTTGTTGGCGTACCTGATGAGCAATGGGGCGAAGCCGTGGCTGCCGCGGTGGTTGCCAAGTCCGGGACCACCATCGATATGCAGGCGCTCAAGGACTTGGTTAAGAATCAGCTGCGCAGTTCTCGGGTACCCGCCCACATGGCGATTTGGGACGAGCTTCCCTACAACGAGACGGGTAAGTTGCTGCGAAGGGTGGTAAAGGCTTCCTTTATCGAGGGGCTTTAAGTTCGTCTTATTCGATGGCGTCGATCAAACCCCAGCTGAGGGCTATAGCGCAATCAATGCGTTGACCGCTCAGTCCCAGCAAGGCGGTGCGGTGAGGGCCAATACGACGAGGAATACTTACGGTGCCGCCGGCGCCGGGTACCAAGCCAAACCCAACCTCTGGTAGCGCAAATAATGCGTCTGGTCTGGCGATCACGCGCTCGGCAAAGGCCGTCATCTCGATGCCCGCCCCAATACAGGCACCGTGCAGGTTGACCGTGATTTTATCGCGCAGGGTGTAAATCAGACGCCCGGGTGAGCGTGTGGTTCTGGTCAGATGAGCGATGGCCGCATCCCGCGCCTCGCCAAATTCTTCCAAATCACCGCCAGCACAAAATGACGGGCCTGCGCCCTGTAAAGTCACTTGTTCAATAGACATATCGGTGCTGGCCAGCAGAAGCGCCTCGGTCAAACCTTCTCGCATTGAGGCGGAAAACGCATTGTGTTTGGTGGGTCGGTTCAAAGTTACCGTCAGATGATTACTGCTGCGCTCGCTGAGCACGGTTTGATCGATGTCTTTCCCAGGAGGTTTATCTGGTGCTTTTACATCCTTAGGCTTGAGCCAGCGCAAAAACTCAGCACCATGCTGCAGGCTACTGTAGGTCAGAGACTCCAAGATCAGCGCCTGTTCAACCGAGACCGAGAGGCTATGGCGCAACACCTGTATCAGCGCCGTGCTGGCGATTGGCTGACGGGCGATATTGATCAGCGCGGCGTCGAGTAAAAACTCCGGCGTTGTGCCGTCAGCGATGACGTCAATAAAGGGCAGCAAAGCTTGGGTAGGCTCTGCAAGCGCGTTCACAGGCACGCTGCAAACACCGATGACGATGGTATTGGGCCGCCATTTATCTGTTCCCTGGGTGGATATCAGAACTCCATCAGAGGGAGGCTGATTCAGATCTACGACAAGGTACGGGCAGCCGCTGACAACACTTCGTTCTTCCGCCAACATGGGGTTGTGCAACAGATAGTGGAACGCATCTAGCGTAATGACTTCGGTGGCTGAAAATTTAGCGGCATTTGACATAGCGATGAGTATACCCGCCGCTGATTTGCGTGCCTGTGTGGATCATGGGCTAAGCGGAATCGCTAAACACTGTCCCGAAGCAGCCTTGCCAACGGCTGAATGGGTTTTGGGCGCACGTGCTCTGGAGCTTGGTATTGCGCCCCAGGACCAGCGTTCAGCCAATGGCACCTGTCGACTGCTCGCATGCTGCGACGGCTGGCTTGGAGTTAATCTTGCTCGAGGCAGCGACTGGGAACTGCTCAATGCATGGCTGGCCACGGATCAGCCGTTACGCGACTGGCAGGCGTTGGCTAATGCGGTGTCACTGCGCAGCGGGCTGGCCCTTGTCGGACGGGGTCGAGAGATCGGGCTGCCTTTAGCCTTTATCGGGTCAGCGCAAGTCAGCGATACCTCCATTAACCCACTCGATTGCTTGCCACTGATGCTCGCCGACGTAGACATCAAACCCCTGCCGCGGATACTTTCCCACGCCAAGGTAGTCGACCTGTCGGCCCTCTGGGCAGGCCCGCTTTGTGCCCAGCTGCTGCATCGCTGCGGGGCGCAGGTGACCACAGTCAGTAGCATGCGGCGGCCCGACGGTGCTCAGACAGGCAGCCCGGATTTTTATCGGCAGCTACATGTCGGACACGAGCTGCTTTCGCTGGATTTTGGTGATCTAGCGCATCGTCGCCAATTGGCTCAACGACTGATGGATGCGGATGTAGTGATCGAAGCCTCCCGGCCGCGTGCATTGGTCGGACTAGGTTTAGATCGACAGTCACTGTCCATTGCTAAACCTCAGCTCTGGCTGTCGATAACGGCGTATGGCAGAACACCACCTGCTGATCAATGGGTGGGCTTCGGTGACGATGTTGCCGCCAGTGCAGGGTTGCTGCACTGGGATGAACAGCATCACCCGGCCTTTGTGGGTGATGCGGTCGCCGATCCTCTCACCGGAGTTTATTCGGCGCTGGCGGTACTAGATGCCATGGTCCAGGGTGATAGCGGGTTGTTAGATTTCTCCATGGTCAATGTAGCCCGGCGATGCCGCCAGAAGATCGTCGGCTCAGGTGGTTTGGTTACATGTCCTTTGCAGACACCCCGACATTGTTGATCAAGAACGCTCGCATCGACGGTCACTCAGTTGATCTGCGGATCAATCACACCGTCCAAGCCATGGCTCGCCACCTTGAGGTAGTACCAAATGAAACAGTGCTCGATGCACGGGGAGGAGAGCTGCTTCCGGGCCTGCACGATCATCACATACATTTGTTTGCAGCCGCTGCGGCCCATGATTCCGTTGATTGCAACGTCGGGTCAGGAACACTCAGTCAGTGCCGAGCGCTGCTCGAAGCGCGATTGAAGCGAGCAACCGGCAATGACTGGATTCGTGGCGTTGATTATCAGGAGCAGCAGGTGGGCGAGCTGGATCGCTGGATTTTGGATGAGCTATGCCCAACCCGACCAGTGCGTATTCAGCATCGCAGCGGCAAAGTATGGGTTTGTAACTCGTTGGCTTTGAGGGAGCTGGGATTCAAAGATACTGAGTTGATTGAAGGATTGGAGCGCAGCAGTCGCGGCTTGCTCACCGGGCGCATCGTACGCCGGGACCGCCTGCTAGATGAGCGGTTGAAGCATGCGAACGCGAGCCGCACACCGAATATCACAGCCTACTCTCGCCAGCTTGCCCGCTACGGTATTGTAGGTATTACTGATACGTCCGCGAGTAACACGACGGATACCCTTGCAGATTTTCAGCGTTTGTCCGACGGTGGTGAACTACTGCAGCACTTTTTGATGATGGGCAGCGACGAGCTGGACCGCGGGTATCTCAAGATTCTGCTGGACGAAGA
>JAYYHB010000096.1:0-3837 GCA_036157095.1 Pseudomonadota bacterium | reverse complement strand
ACGTTCGGACCATCTGGGGTGTAGCGAAAGCTAACGTCTTTAATCGAAACTTGACCCATGGCCCGGTCGAGCTCGAAATCACTCTCGTTGCTCTCAATGCTGGAGTCTAGCTGCTTGAAAATATCCTCCGCCGCGGCGAAGCCGCGCTGCAGCTTCGCATTGATCTCTGACAACTTTCTAATAGGACGGCCTAGCATCCCCGCGAGCACCAAGAACTCTACCGCCTTGCCACTGGAAAGTTGTACACCAAATTCGGGACTGTAGAGCACAACAATCAGACCGCATAAGCCAAGCGCAATAATCGTCTCGTTTGTTTGTGAGCTGAATACCTTGGTGATAACCATTTTCATGTTTTGCTGGCGATTCACTTTGCTCGCCCGCAAGAATCGGTCCTCTTCCTGTTGCTGGCCGCCAAAGATTTTTACGTCGCGATAACCGTTGGCAACCTCTGAGACCACATGAGTGACGTCACCCATGGAATGTTGAATTCGACGGCTAATGCGGCGGAATCGGTTACTGGCGAAGACGACGATCAGACCCAACACGGGTGCCATGGCGATGAACAGCAGAGTCAACCGCCAATCGATCAAGAATAAGAAGACCAAGTAAGCAATGACCTTTAAGCCGTCTTGAATCAGCGCACGCAGGGCATCGGTGCCGGTATCCCGCAGCTGAGTTACGGTAAAGGTAATTTGTGAAACAATATGGCCTTGGTTAGCGTTATCAAAATAGCTGCTAGGCGACTTCAGGATATGACCGAATAGCTGTTCGCGCAGGTCGTAAACCACACCAAAAGAGACTCGCGACATCGCGGCTTCGCCGACGATGGCGCCTACTGCTCTTGCCACGGTTACGAGCGCCATCATTAAGGGTATGGTCGCCGCGGCCCGCACCTTCGCGTTGTCCCAGTCATCGATAAGGCTGCCGAACAGGGTGACAAAGTAGCCCTCTGCGGCGGCGGCAGTTACAAAGCCAGCAAAGGCAAAAATCAGCAGGACCCAATAACGTCCAACATAGGCCAGAAGGCGCCGGTATATTGTCCAGTCAGATTTTCCTGCCACGCTGTCGGTGGCATTCGATGCGCTATCGTCCATCGACTACTGAGGACCCATTGCTTGCGTCAGGGGTACGGTCGCCAGGCTAACCCGCACCAATCCCAGCGTAGCGCATACATCCAATGCACGCACCACAGATTGATGAGTAGCGCTGGCATCGGCACGTATCTCAATGGGTTGCTCCAACAAAGCCTGTGCGTCAAGGCTACCAACGACAGATCTCAACGCAGTCAGCAGTTGGTCACGCTCGTCTCCGACCGGCTCACCAGCAACAAAATACGTACCGGAGGTATCGAGCACTATCTCAATGGCATTGCTCACGCTTGCGGTCGCCGCCTCGGTTGTTGGCAGAGTGACCGAAACCCCCTGCTTTTGCACAAAGTTTGAGGACACCATGAAAAAGATCAGTAGCAAGAAAACCACGTCGATCAAGGGTGTTATTTCTATGCCTGCCTCTCGCCTGGCAGCACTCAATCGAGCCATCTAATCCGCCTGCCTTAGCTGTTCTAGAAAGCGATTACTTTCGGCCTCCATTTCAACCAGCAGCGCATCCACGCGACGTAGTAAGGCGCGGTGGCAGATCAATGCTGGAATAGCCACCGACAGTCCTGCAGCGGTGGTAATCAGGGCTGTGGAAATACCACCCGCCAGCAACTGTGAATCGGTCTGTCCCGCCGCAAACAGCTGATCGAATACGTCTATTAATCCAACGACGGTACCAAGAATGCCGAGCAATGGGCAGATTGAAGCCACGACCCCGAGGCCAGTCAGGTGCCGCTCTAGATTATGTGCCGTGACGTCTAGCGCACCTTGCATGGCTTGAGCAAACTCATCGCGAGGCACGCCTCGGTTCGCGAGGCCCACCGCTAGCAGATAGCCAAGCTCCGAGGTGTTGCCAAGCTCCGTGAGCGCAGCAGCATTAGACGGCCAGCCGTTCGTGTCACCCATGCGCGCGAGTAGGGGTTCTGGCAGCACCTGGGCACGCCTCAGCGACCACCATCTTTCCAGACAGATGGCCAGCGCAATGACGCTACAGAACCCAATGGGCAACATGAGGATACCGCCGGCCTGAAACAGGTCTAGCATGGGCCGCGTTCCGAAACGCAGGTTCTTCGACGCGGTCGAACTCGCCTTACCAAGAACAACCCCTTGCAGTGATCGGCCAACAGCTGTGTACAAGACCGTCAGCCTCGCGAATCCAGTAATGATCGTGCAAATTCACCGTGGGGTCACAATGCGGAGCGGCAAATTCCAGTACCTGGCCTAACCTAACACGCGCGGCCTCGTTTTCGCCGAGTGCCATGTCGGCGCTAGGAAGAATCAACACGCCATGCTCGTCGCCAGCGAAACGAAATTCAACGTCGGGGAGCGCATCGCAGACTGGATTCACACTGTCAGAGGCAAATGCCTTATAGCCCCCGTCTACGGTAATCGTGCTCGGCTGTGGCTGGCTAATCGCAGTGCAGGCGACCGTGAGCGCGAGATCAAAACCTTGGAAGCGATCAGAGTCTGCGCCGCCGACCTGACGGTACTCTTCATCCATAAAGATATAGCTACCCACTTGAATATCTGTGAGATATTCGAGAGTCACGTCGATGTCAAAAGTCCCGGTGCCCCCACCGGTCACAATCTGCGGTCGCATACCCTGCTGCCCCAGCAACTCAAATTTATCCGCCAAGCGCTCCCAGGCGCGCATGGATTTATCGCGCCGTTTCACAAAGTCGTGCACATGCATCACGTGACCGGCATAGTGCTGAACACCAGCAAAGTAAAATCGTGCGTCGCTCTGAATCTCGTCGAGCAGGCGCAGCAGCAAATCACTGTCGCGTATACCTGTTCTGCCGGTAGAGGCATCCAGGTCCAACAGTAAACCAATGCGTGTGTCGTCATCGATTTCGGCCTGCATGGCCAACATACCCTCGATAGAGTCTACGACGAGTAATAACTCCAGCTGCTCAGTTACTATCGCATTCACTACCTGTGCTTTGTCTCGGGTCGAAATAGGCGAAGTTACTAAGATCGAGCCAATACCTGCGTTGGCCATGACGGCAGCCTCACTCACCTTCGCGGTGCAAATTCCAACCGCTCCAGCGGCTATCTGCTGCTTGGCAATCTCTGGGCATTTGTGGGTTTTAGAGTGGGGACGGAAGCCCTTGCCATGGTGTCCCAAATGCTTGGCCATAGTCTGGATGTTGCTATCCATAATGGGTCGATCTAACACGAGGGCAGGAGGGGGTAGCTGGTCGACCGGAATTGGTTGTCTAAGCATGACCGGTTCGCCGGGACGAGACGTCACCGCTTTTAACGCCATTTCTACTGCTGCAGACAATGCCCACCCCGCTAAATATGCTTCGCTAGAAGCTCCATCATAACGGGGATAGATGCCGAATAGCAGCATCTAATGGGCGCGAAACGCATCAGGCCAACGGTTTTGCGTCCTGGCGTGCCTGTCTGAGTTGATCCTGTTCAAGCTGCAATCGAAGCGCGGCAACCAAATGCCGGCATATTTCCACACCCGGATCTGAGCTCACGTTCTGTTTTGCACGAGATGCATTACCGCCTGGCTGGATCCCACTATACGGCACCGACTCGAAAGCGTCATTGGACTCAGTCGACACCCACAAGGTTCGCTGCGCTGAGGTCTGGGCGTTTGAATGTTTACTTACTGCACTCGCTGATCGGTGTTGGGGCCCTCTAGCGCGTTTGTGCAAACTCCGCGTCAATCTATCCACCGCCTGCCAATGCGCCTGGGCATGACGCAGCAGCGCATGCTCAAGACTCC
>JAYYHB010000095.1:0-3918 GCA_036157095.1 Pseudomonadota bacterium | reverse complement strand
GGTTGTCGAATTCGCTGGCGGCGGTTCCAGGGGGGGCAGCATAACATTTGTTTTTTTTCCGATGACTTTTTCACCAGTGGCTTTTCCGCCCAACGAAAACACCCCCTGTTCCTGGGACACATTAGGCTCGCCGAAATCTTCTGCTTTACGGCCAATGCGCAGCCTCCCCAACAAGTCCTGAATCGTCAAGGGTTGATTGACGATGGCTACGGGATCTGCCACGCATTCTGGGGCCTTGGCAGGTGTGATGGGTCGATGGCTGCGCATCCATGCTCGCTTTTCAAGCCCAGAATTGTCCGGGCTTAAGTCAAAAATTCCTGCAGACAAACCCTCGTTTACCGAGCGCAGCAGGGGTTCTCGTACATCGAGTGACGGTGAGAAAGATGTCGGATCTTCCTCGGCAAACGCTAGCAGCGCGGTCTGGGTATCAACGCGCTTGAAAATGACCGCTTCGACGGTGAACAAGTTGTCAGGCAGTCGTTCATCGAGGGATTCAAGCCCCGCCAGCCGCGTGGCAGCATAGTTTGCGTTTAGGGCGTCTTGCTGCGACGTATCCCAGGCATTGGTATTCGTAGACACATTTCCCCCTGCGTGGGCCATAACGGCTGGAACTGTGGTTAGAACGCCACTGAAGATCGCGAACAGTAGGAACTTCAAACGATGCAGGACCGTGTCTGTGTCACTCATTCGCTGTGATGGGTTAGCAGGTAAGGGCATCCGTTTCCGCTTCGATTTGCTGGCGTTGCAGCAGTGAGTGCTCGGATCACCCTCAGGCTGCTTTGCTATCCGCAGACAATAGCCTAAATAGGGTCTTAACGAATATGACCCGATCCTCAAATGTTGGCAAAGATTCTTCAATTCGCAGAGTTGAGGCGCCATCGAGACGGTAGGTACTGCTGTGTTGCTGTACCAACTGCACAACGGCCATAGGCTCAACCCGGGTGGTCTTGCTGAACTCGATTTTACCCTTGGTCTCCGCTAGGTCGATTTTGAGGATGCCTAGGCCCTGTGCGGCAAGTTTCAAAAGAGTGATTTCAAACAGATTCTTAACGGAGTCGGGTAGCAGACCAAATCGGTCGATGATTTCCGCCCGAAGGTCATCAAGCTCTACTTCAGTGCTGGCTCCTGCTATGCGCTTGTACAGGATCAGACGACTTTGCACATCGGGTAGGTAGTCCTCGGGTATGAGAGCGGGCACGTGGAGATTCACTTCCTGATTTACCGGTTCCAGTGGCGTGTCCCGATCAGGGATCTTGCCAGCCCGCAGCGCCTCCACAGCGCGGTTCAGCATTTCCAGATACAGGGAAAAACCGATGGATTCGATTTGGCCCGACTGATCGTCCCCTAGGAGTTCGCCGGTGCCGCGGATTTCCATATCTTGGGTAGCCAGAGTAAAGCCAACGCCAAGTTCTCCCGCGGCCTCAATCGCCTCTAAGCGTTTCACGGCGTCGGCGGTCATGCTCTTTGGATCGGGCGTGAGTAGATAGGCATAGGCTTGGCGGTGGCTGCGTCCGACCCGCCCGCGCAGCTGATGTAGCTGCGCTAAGCCGAATTTGTCTGCCCGCTCGATAACAATCGTGTTGGCATTGGGAATGTCGATGCCGGTTTCGATAATCGTCGTACACACAAGTACGTTAAGGCGACGGTGATAGAACTCGCCCATCACCTGTTCCATTTCGTTTTTACGCATTTGGCCGTGGGCGACGCCAACGCGTGCTTCCGGAACCAGCGCCTCTATGTCGCTGGCTGCTTGCTCAATGGTTCGCACCTCATTGTGCAAATAAAACACCTGACCACCACGCATCAGTTCTCGGCTGATGGCTTCCTTTATGTTGTGGTCTCTTCGTGGCTGCACAAATGTTTTGATCGATAGTCGCTTGGCTGGTGGCGTTGCGATAATCGATAAATCCCTGAGCCCGCTCAATGACATGTTGAGAGTTCGCGGGATGGGTGTGGCGGTAAGCGTCAGTACGTCGACTTCCGCCCGCATGGCGCGTAAGCGCTCTTTTTGACGCACGCCAAAACGATGCTCTTCGTCAATGATGACTAGACCTAGGTCGTGATACTTGAAATCCGGATTCAAGAGTTTGTGGGTCCCAATCAGAATATCGATGTTGCCAGAACGACAGCGCGCGCTGATGGCGTCGGTTTCCTGCTGACTGCGCTGCCGAGAAACTACGTCGATGCTGATTGGCCAGCTCGCGAATCGATCTCGAAATGACTCGAAATGTTGTTGGGCCAGCAGGGTGGTGGGCACCAATAGAATCACCTGCTTGCCGCTTTGCACTGCGGTAAAGGCGGCGCGCATCGCGACCTCGGTTTTACCGAAACCAACGTCGCCACAGACCAAACGGTCCATCGCTTGCTCCGCCGCCAAATCGCGCAAGGTTTCTTCGATTGCAATGCCTTGGTCCGGCGTGACTTCGTAGCCAAACTCGTCGGCAAACGCCTGGTAGTCGTCGGCGTTAGCACTTAATTGATGTGACTTGCGAGCGGCACGCCGCGCATAGATATCGAGCAACTCTGCGGCGACGTCGATAACCTTTTCCGCCGCCTTCTTTTTCGCGCGCTCCCATTGATCTGATCCAAGGCGATGCAGCGGGGCACTTTCCTCGTCAGCGCCAGCATAGCGGCCGACTAGATGCAGGGATGTGACCGGTACATAGAGCTTGGCACTTCCCGCATAACCCAAGGTCAGAAACTCTTCAGCGCTGCCATCAATCGTTAGGGTTTGTAGTCCGAGGTATCGGCCGACGCCGTGATCGACATGCACGACCGGCGCACCCATGTTCAGTTCTGTGAGATTGCGGACAATTTGTTCAGGATCGATAACTCGCTTACTGCTATCGCGCCTTTTGCCACTGGTCCTTGTGCCCAGCACATCGGCTTCACAGACGATCACACCGTCGGGTAATTCCATACCCTCCTGTAAGGGGCCAATGCAAATGCTGTGACCGTCACCGACAAGATGCTCTGTAAAACCATCAATGTGCCTGGCCTCGATGTGATGCTTACGCAGGAGCTCGTCGAGAACCTCGCGTCTGCCGGCAGATTCGGCCACAAAAAGCACGCGTTTTTCGTGTCTCTCAACATATTGCTGCAGCAGATGTGCGGGTGTTTCAGCCTTGGCGTCAACCCGCAGGTCCGGCAAGGGCTGGGACGCGAACGCGCACTGATGCTTTGGGTGTTCGCCGCCAAGCACGATGCGCTTGCGTGCGCTGAGGCGCTGATTGAGTTCGTCTGCACCCAGGTAGAGCTTCTGCGGTGCCAGGACAGGTCTCTCGACATCATGGCACAACGACTCGTAGCGATTGTTCACGTCGCCTTCAAAAGTTTGGGCGGCTGCGGCCATGCCAGCTTCGGTAATAAAAATGGCATCTGTTGGCAGATAATCGAATAGCGTCGCAAGCTCGTGGAAAAAGAGCGGCAAATAGTATTCAACACCGTTCGGTGCAATGTAGCTGCTCACGTCCTGATAAATGCTGCACTGACGAACATCTACCTGAAACAGGTCGTGCCATTGCTCCCGAAACCGAGCAACGGCTGCGTCGTCGAAGGGAAATTCTTTTGCCGGCAACAGGTCCAGACGCTCTATGCGTTCGACAGTCCGCTGAGAATCGGGATCAAAGGTTCGCAGGGTATCGATTTCATCATCAAACAGATCGATGCGTACCGGCAGGGCGGCACCCATGGGATAGATGTCCATCAACGCACCACGCACGGCATACTGACCGCGCTCGGTAACGGTTTCGACGCACTGATATCCGGCGGACTCCAGGGCTAGACGCTGGTTGGCAACATCGAAGGTCGCGCCGCAAACGAGTTCAAAGCATGCGCCGTCGAGGTAACTCAGAGGCGGTACTCGTTGCATCAGCGTGGATACAGGCACGGTTAGCAGGCCGCATCTCGCGTGTCTTA
>JAYYHB010000094.1:0-8484 GCA_036157095.1 Pseudomonadota bacterium | reverse complement strand
CAGGGTGCATATGATTAAGCAGTTGTCGACGACGGCGAGCAAAGTCGTCGGGTAGGACAGCCTTAGTCAATCGCAGACTCCACGGAGACATGCTCGTCCATCAGGGCCAATATCAACATGGTACTGACCCGAACATATTCATGAATTTCAACCAGCGAAGCCTCGTGCTCTTCCATTTCGCCGGGTTCAAAGTCCTCTTCGCGATAGTCTTCGGGGTCTAAGGACGATAGCGCTACCAGGTCTTTGATGATTTCCTGCACGTCTACCGGTAGATCGGCATGCTCGCCATCAAGACCCGCCGCGAAGCCCGCCAAAAAGCCGCTGGCCCAATTCGCGATGGTTCCCACCTGCTTGCCAATGGGGTCCTCGTCATCTGCCACAAGCGGCTGAAAGATCATGTTTTGATCGTGCAGCTCGTCTAACGCCGCGTTGACAAAGGTACCTAGAGATTCCTGGTCTGATAATGCGTCGATGCCAACGAAATCAATAAAATCACTGAGCACGAATTCGTGGTTACCGTTCACCGCCATTCCACAAACCATGCCATGCAGTTCTTCGGGCTCGATAGAATAGGCGGCCATTTCAGCGTGAATACGCAGTTCAGACATGGATTGATCCAGTTGCATAGGAGGACTTGATGGCCGCAAACTATCGCGCACTGACTCAACAATTGCCACCTGAATGCTCATTGTTGTAACGAACGGTGATTGAATTTTCAGCCCCAGCCGCGCAGCATGAGCCTAAACACTAGCCAGCGCCGAAGTCTGCCTTTTATGACCGACAAACAATCCTCAAATACTCCTCGAATGGAAGAAATGGATATCTTGGAGCGCCGCGTTGGCGAACTGATCTCCCTAGCCGAGCAGTTATCGCGCGAGAATAAAGCACTGCGGACCCAGCAGGAGAATTGGTCAGTAGAGCGAGCAAAGCTCATAGAGAAAAATGAGCTGGCGAAGAGCCGCGTGGAATCCATGATTGGACGTTTGCGCTCGCTGGAAAACGGTTAACGCGATTCTTCATTATGAGCAAAACTCTAACCATCTCGATCATGAACAAGGAGTTTCAGGTCGCCTGCCCCGAGGGCGAGGAGGAGGCCTTGCAGCGGGCGGCTCGCTACTTAAGCGAACAAATGCAGGAAATCCGCCAAAGTGGCAAAGTTGTGGGAATGGATCGCATCGCAATTATGACGGCGCTGAACATGTCCCATGAACTCCTCAGCGGCCAGTCCAAGGTTCAAACCAGCCAGGACTATGCAAAATTGCGCATTCGCGCCTTGAATGATCGACTTGAAAATGCCATTGCCGATGGCAAGCAGCTGAAAATCTAGCTTGTCTCTTAAATCCCCTGTATTCCTACGACGCCCGTGGTGCTGTCTAGATTTGGTCTTGCGATACCATACCAAAGCCCTATTGCCGCGAGCAAAAATCGCTATACTAAATCCCTCTCCGGGGGTGTTAGCCAGTGGTCGCGTCCTTGAGCCGTTATAAAAACGTCAGGGGACTTTTCGTTAGTTCTGTGTGCTTACCCAAATCGATGGGCCGCCTTCGAGCTAGCTGAGGTTCCCGCCTTGAATCAAAACGGTTCAGGGCAAACCAACAGCGGCATTTCCGGGAGACTTCCTATTTCCTCTGCCGCGACCCCATCGTGGGAACAGTAAGCATGAGCCAAGAGTTAGACTCAAACCCATTGACTGAATCCAAAGCACAGCTGCGAGAAGTCTTTAAGGACAAAAGACGCAACTTGGATGACGAGGTGCGTCGTACCTGCCATAGCGCGATTGCCAACCATTTAGGAATACTCTTGGCTGCAGGCAACGGCATTAACAATCTTGCCGTATATTTTTCCAGCCCCGATGAGGTGGATTTAGCCGCTTGGATGGATTCTGCGTGGTTGGCTGGTAAACACCTCTATGCACCGATAGTCATGCAGGTTACCGGGCAGATGGATTTCTACCTGATAAACGCAACGACTAAAATTGAGCGAGGGCGCTTTAATCTTCGTAAACCGGTACTCGACGACGGCGCGATTCCCGCACTTCCTCAGAATTTGGACGCGGTATTAATGCCCTTGGTGAGTTTCGACACCCGGGGCGGACGCCTTGGCATGGGCGGTGGATTCTACGACCGCTACTTTGCCAACCCAGCTACCAGGCCATGGATGATCGGCGTTGCATACGATATTCAACGCTCGGAGCGACGGTTACCAGCACGGCCTTGGGACATTCCCTTGGATGCCTTAGTCACGGAATCAGGTTACCGTATTTTTGCCGCGCAACACTCGGCTGACCCCAAGGAGTAGGCTCTATGAGCATTCATCCCATCATAAAAATGGGGCATCCGACCCTACGGGAGGTCGCCCGACCGGTGGGCCTTGACGAGATTGATCGGCCAGAAATGCACACCTTGATAGCCGACATGGTTGAGACACTACACCAGGCAGGCGGCATTGGCTTAGCGGCACCGCAGATTGATAAGCCAATCCAGCTTGCGATCATTGAAGTCCCCGGCGGGCCCAGTCGCTATGGCGATATTCAGGCCATACCCCTAACGGTCTTCTTCAATCCAGTGCTAACGGTGCTCAACCCAGAAGAGTCCGGCTATTGGGAAGGGTGTTTGTCCGTGCCCGGTCTTCGCGGTTTCGTATACCGACCACAGCATGTGCGTGTTGACTACACAACCATTTCGGGCGAGCAGGCATCTCTGGACCTCAAGGGCTTTTTAGCCACCGTGGTGCAACATGAGTTCGATCACTTAGCCGGCAAGCTCTACGTTGATCACATTCGTGATATGACCCAGCTCGTATTTGAGGACGAATGGTTGGCGCATCAGCAGGAGCCGAACTAGATGCGCTAGCCAGGTTTGTGGTGAGGCGTTAGCGCAAGAACAAATCGTAGGCAGGGTTATCGTGCTCTGACCAGAATCGATACCCAATACGCTGCAGATACGCCTGCAGCTGCTTAAGCTCGGCAGCGCCCGCGTCGAAGCCCACAAGGACTCTTCCCCAGGCGGATCCGTGATTACGATAGTGGAACAATGAGATGTTCCAATCGACACCCAAGCCTGACAGAAACTGCAGCAACGCCCCAGGCCGCTCAGGAAACTCAAATCGAAAAAGCATCTCTGAGCCTGGGCTACCCCGATGACCACCCACCATGTGACGTACATGTACTTTGGCAGCTTCATTCTCAGTCATGTCAAAGACGCGATAGCCCTTGGACTCGAGCTGCGCAACCAGCGCCATGCGATCTTCCTTCGACTTCACGCCAATACCGACGTAAATGTGTGCTTGCTCTGAATCGGCGCTACGATAGTTAAATTCTGTGATCGCGCGTTTGCCCAAGGCGCGACAGAACTTTAGGAAACTGCCTTTGGCTTCATCGATAGTGACCGCCAGCACCGCCTCCCGCGCCTCACCAACTTCTGCGCGCTCTGATATATGGCGCAGCCGGTCAAAGTTCACGTTGGCGCCACTGACAATGGACACTACATGGGACATTCCCGGATGGGCATCGACGTAGCGCTTCATGCCGGCAATGGCCAAGGCGCCCGCGGGCTCAGCCACACAGCGGGTGTCTTCGAACACGTCTTTAATGGCGGCGCAAATTTCATCCACGTTTACCACCACCACGTCATCGACGTATTTCTTGGCGACCTTGAACGTTTCCTTACCAATTTGAGTTACGCTGACGCCATCGGCGAAAAGGTCTAGCTGGTCAATGGGCAACCGCACGCGACGTCCGGCCCGCATCGCTGCATCAAGGCAGTTCGATCCTTGGGCTTCGACACCGATGATTTTGATCTGCGGGTGCAAATACTTCACGTAGGCGGCGACCCCGGCAACAAGCCCACCCCCGCCGACGGGCACAAATATCGCATCGAGTGGCTCCCTGTGCTGATTAACGATTTCCATGCCAATGGTGCCTTGGCCCGCGATCACATCGACATCGTCATAAGGAGGTATGTAGACGCGGCCCTGCGCTTCGCAAAGTGTTTCAGCATGCTGGGATGCCTCGTCGTAATTATCGCCGTGCAATACAACCTTTGCTCCGCGGTCGCGCACGGCGTTCACCTTTATGCTGGGTGTGTTCTCACCCATTACGATAGTGGCGCGAATACCGAGTTTTTGTGCGGAAATGGCCACGCCTTGCGCATGGTTTCCGGCGGATGCGGTGATGACCCCAACCGCTTTTTGATCATCGCTGAGCTGCGCCATTTTGTTGTAGGCACCGCGCAGCTTGAAACTGTACACCGACTGCTTGTCCTCACGCTTCAAGCTGACTTTAAGGCCCAGGCGCCTGCTCAGCAGCGGCGCGTCAGACAATGGGCTCTCGACCGCCAAGTCATACACTTTTGAGCCCAGAATTTTCTTTACATAACTTTCTAACATGCCAACAATTTCTCAATCATCCTTAGGACATTACCGTCCGTTGTTGTGCCACTTCGCGAACGAGGCGCTTTATCAGTCATTCTCAGGACGAACTCAAGCAAAAAGCCGCGGAAGCGGCCATTTCATACATTGCCCCTAAGCTGGATCGCAAAAGCTTTGTCGGGGTTGGTACGGGCTCAACAGCCAATTGCTTCATCGATGAGTTAGCCAAAATTCGGCACACATTCGATGCGGCCGTCGCTTCCAGCGAGGCAACCCAGCAGCGCTTGGCAGAACAAGGTATTAAGGTACTTGATCTAAACGCGACCCCGCACCTAGATGTCTATGTGGATGGCGCCGACGAGATTGATGCCCTGGGCAACATGATCAAGGGGGGCGGTGCAGCGCTGACCCGAGAGAAAATTGTCGCCAGTGCCGCCAATGAATTCGTTTGCATTGCAGATGATAGCAAGTTAGTGACGAGGCTCGGTGCCTTTCCACTGCCTGTCGAAGTTATTCCCATGGCACGCAGCCTGGTCGCGCGGGCCTTGGTCCAATTGGGTGGACAGCCTGTTTGGCGCGAGGGTGTGATTACCGACAACGGCAACATAATTCTCGATGTGCACAACTTTAAGATCGAACAGCCTCTAGAAATGGAGCGTCGCATCAATGACATCGCCGGGGTTGTATGCAACGGGATTTTCGCTCAGCAAGCGGCTCATGTGGCATTTTTGGCCAGAGAAAATGGCATCACCAAGTTGCACTCTTCAGCCGCCGAGGTGCCCTAGTAGGATATTTCGCCTTCAGCGTGACAAACCTTTGGGATCGACATAATCCGCGATCAATCCGCCCTTAGACGGGCTTTGATGCGCTCTAACTTTGAGCCATTCGACAGTTATCCGGTCGGGTGATCGGGACTGATAAAAGCGTTTCGCATACCATCTATCGTCTCAGCGACCGTTTCGTATTGAAGATTCTTGGAGATACTGACTTATACGCTGCCACGCAGTTGATTACGAGATTCTTGAAAATTCCCCGCAAATTGTTGAGGTGAAGCTTGATCCAGATGAAACCGTGATCGCCAAGGCCGGTGCAATGACTTAGAAGGAGGATGGCATCATCTACGAAACTAAAATGGGTGATGGCTCCGAGGCGTACGAAGGCCTCTTTCTAGCAACCTTGCAGGACACAGGTACCGTGTGGCTGCAAAGTTTGCCCTTTTCACGAATGTCCGACCGTATCCTATTGGCTGCTAACAAATGGGCGGCGATGACAAGGGCGAGGGTTCAGTGCTGGGCGGTATTGGAAGGCTGCTGGATGGCGACAACCGCTAGCGCTCATTATTGCTTAGGCTCTGGGTGGGGGCAGCAGCTTGTCTGGATTGAGAATTTGATCCGGATCAAACACTTGCTTTAAGCCGCGCATCAGCGCGATTTCTTCATCGCTGCGGCTATAGCCCAAAAAATCGCGTTTCAGTAGACCAACGCCATGCTCGGCGGAAATGCTGCCCCGACGCGACTGCACCAGTTCAAATATCTTCGGACTAATGGTGTGGCCAACGTGAAAGAACTCTTCAACCGACAATGAGTCAGGCCGTAAAATATTTAAATGCAGGTTTCCGTCACCAATATGGCCATACCAGCAAACTTCAAAGTCTGGGTAACCGTCCTTCACGTAGCGATCTACGTCAGCGAGAAAGGTCGGCACTTCGCTAATGCGTACTGAGAGATCGTTTTTGTAGGGCGTGTACGGTGCTAAGCTCTCCGAGATACCCTCACGCAGCTGCCAAAGCGATGCCGCTTGCGCCTGAGACTGGCTCACTACGCCATCGACTAACCAACCCTGCTCCGTGCAGTCGGCAAACGCCTCCTCTGCCATGGGCAAATCAGATTCATCAAATTCCAGCAGGGCGTAATTTTCCACGCGGTTTTCAAGCGGTGCGGGCAACCCGCGATGGGCCTGCACTTTTTGCAGCGCCAGATCCGAAAAAAATTCAAACGCTGAAAGGGTTAGGCGGTCATTAAAACCATTCAAAATGTTGAGCAGATCCGTGACTTGGGGCACGCCTACGACCATGACCACCTGAGGCTGGGGCTTAGGGGCGAGACGCATCTCCAACTCGCCAATAAGACCAAGCGTCCCTTCAGACCCGATCAATAGGTGTCGAAAATCGTAGCCGGTAGCGTTTTTAATCAGACCCGCGTTGCAGTCCAGTAGTGCCCCAACGCCGGTGACCACTTTCATGCCAGCCACCCAGTCTCGCGTCAAACCATAGCGTATGACTTTAATGCCTCCGGCATTTGTCGCTACATTGCCACCGATTTGCGATGAACCCGAGGACGCAAAGTCCACGGGATAGAACAAGCCCTGCTCTTCGGCAAATGCCTGCAGATTCGCGGTGATCAAGCCGGGCTGACAGCTGACGATGCGATCCTTGGCAGAGAAATCGAGGATCTTGTTCATGCGATCAAAAGATACGACCACCTCACCCTGACTCGCTACCGCGCCGCCGGACAAACCGGTTCGACCGCCAGAAGGTACAAGCTTTAGGTGATGGCTACGTGCATAGGAAACCAGATCTTGAATCTGATCAATGCTTTCAGGAAATACGATCGCGCTAGGCGCCACGACAAAGCCGTTGGTCCAGTCTTTACCCCAAATCTGCAGGCTCTCGGGGTCTTCCTTGATCTGTTTAGGCGCGAAAACCTCAGACAGCATGCGCTTTTCCTCGCGGGTTGGTCCAGTCGCATACCGCATCGAGTCGCTCCCAAATTGCGGCCTGTATTTCTAGTGTTTCGTTCACCAGATGATGCCGTGCTGGAGGCACAATATGGAGCTGGCTTTGCGGATAGACGCGGGCTAAAACCGGCAAATTATGACGGTAGCTGACCGTGCGGTCTTCGTATCCGTGAATGATGACGGGTTTCAACGCCGACGGACGAGACGACTCGAAATGCCTGAACCAGTTAACCATGGCATTAACCCAAGCAACCGGTAGTGTCCGTGCCTGTAGCGGGTCTTTGCTCAGTAAGGTGACAAAATCAGGATTGTCGATATTTGTCGATACATCTCTGGGCCAAGAAGCCACCGTGCGCTTGGCTAGCTCGAATACCCAGCGCATTCCGGGCCATGCATAAGGTCTAATCAAGGGCGCTAACAATATCATTTCGCCATTTGGCTGATCGTTTTGAGCAAAACGTTGTTGCTGCCAGTACTCCATGGTCAATGCCCCACCCATGCTTTGCCCAAACCAATGCAGGGGAAGGGTATCAGCTAGGCGCTGTCCGATTTTATGGACAACCTCGATCACCTGAATATAGCGCTGAAAATCCTCGATAGTGGCCTGAAGACCTGTCGATAGACCGTGGCCTATTTGATCAAAACCGATGACTGCTATGTTCCGTTGCAAAAGTTCGCTAACAAGGTGACCGTATAACCCCATATGATCATAGTAACCATGGCAGACCAGTGCCCATGCTGCGGGCTTTCGATCTTGCGGCACAAAGGTTTGCGCAAAAATGCGCTCCTGCCCGACGGCAAAAACGCCATAGGCGCGTTTTGCTCCGAGCGCCTCGAAACCCAAGCTGTAGTAGGCGTTGTATTGCTCAAATAAGGCCAAGTCCACTTCGCACCAGGTGCCCTCATCTAGTGAAGGTGCGGCCAAGGCCTGGATCAGGGCCGCATTATCAAAGAAACCCTCGCCGCGTTTCGGGAGTTGTGACAACGTGGCAGCCTAAGCGATCAGTGGTGCCAGCTCGCCAGCGGCGTATTGAATGAACATCGACTCCAGCGACTTAGCCTGAATTTTGTCGGCGTTGCCCGAAGTACCAAAGGCCTCGTAACGAGCAATTACTACATCCCTCATGGCCTTCTGCGATACGGCCAGGTACTTACGCGGATCGAATTCTGCTGGATTGTCTGCCAGGAATTTACGAATCGAAGCCGTAGACGCTAGACGCAAATCCGTGTCGATGTTGACCTTGCGAACTCCGTGTTTGATTCCTTGCTGGATTTCCTTGACAGGCACACCATAGGTCTCTGGAATTTCACCGCCGTATTCGTTTATTTCTTTGAGAAGGTCCTGTGGCACGGACGAGCTACCGTGCATGACAAGGTGAG
>JAYYHB010000093.1:0-9290 GCA_036157095.1 Pseudomonadota bacterium | reverse complement strand
AGAGCAACTAAGACCACATGTAGCCGAGCTTTCGCGATTGAGTAGCAACGGGGTCAGCGCACACCCAAACGCTGGGTTACCCGATGCGTTCGGCGAGTACACTCAAAGTGCTGCACAAATGGCGGATTTTATTCGTGAGTTTGCTGAATCCGGCTGGCTGAACATTGTCGGCGGTTGCTGCGGCACCACTCCTGAACACATTAAGGCCATTGTTGAAGTCGTAAATAACGTGGCGCCTCGACCAATACCCGCGTCCCGCAGGGAAGAAACCGATCCCGAAGAAAGCACGAGGCTCTTCAAAGCCGAGCTAACCATAGCGGGACTGGAGCCTTTAAAGCTCAATGAAGAATCCCTTTTTATCAATGTGGGTGAGCGCACCAACGTCACGGGATCTGCCAAATTCGCCCGACTCATTCGAGAAGACCAGTACATCGAAGCATTAGACGTCGCAAGACAGCAGGTAGAAAACGGCGCACAGATTATCGATATCAACATGGATGAAGGCATGTTGGACAGCGCCGATGCCATGCAGCACTTTCTAAATCTTATCGCCACGGAACCGGATATTTCCCGGGTGCCGATCATGATCGACTCAAGCAAATGGGAAGTGATCGAAGCCGGACTGAAATGCGTCCAGGGTAAGGCCATCGTTAACTCGTTAAGCCTTAAAGAGGGTGAAGAGGCTTTAGTCAGCCTAGCTCGCAAGTGTCAGACCTATGGTGCCGCCATGGTGATTATGGCCTTCGACGAACAAGGACAGGCAGATACTTACCAACGCAAGATCGATATCTGTAAACGCAGCTTCGATATTCTTACCGAACAGGCAAATATTAATCCGCGAGATATTATTTTCGATCCCAACATCTTTGCCATAGGCACCGGTATTGAAGAGCATGACAACTATGCGGTCGACTTTATTCAGGCCGTCGAGTGGATACATAAACATCTTCCGGGTGTCAGCACTTCGGGCGGCCTCAGCAATGTTTCTTTCGCGTTTCGGGGCAATAATTTTGTCCGAGAGGCCATACACACGGTATTTCTGTATCACGCGATTCGCGCCGGGCTAACGATGGCTATCGTGAATGCGGGGCAGCTCGGCATTTATGATGATTTACCCGAGGACGTACGTGAGGCTGCAGAGGACCTTGTACTAAACAGGCGCCCGGACGCTACCGAACGCCTGCTTGCCCTGGCCGATAATCACAGTCCCGGCTCTTCCACGAAGGAGTTACAGAACAATACTTGGCGCGAGTTAGCCGTCAAAGATCGGCTCACCCATGCACTCGTGAAAGGCATTAACAGCCATGTCGTCGAGGACACGGAAGAAGCAAGATTATCGGCCGACCGGCCTTTGGATGTTATCGAAGGCCCCCTGATGGACGGCATGGGCGTGGTGGGAGATCTGTTTGCCAGCGGCAAAATGTTCCTGCCTCAAGTTGTGAAAAGCGCCCGCGTCATGAAGCAGGCAGTAGCCCATCTGGTGCCTTACATAGAGGCCGAGAAAGCGAAGGGCGGCAATGTCCAGAAAAGCGCCAAGGGCAAAATTGTTCTAGCAACGGTTAAGGGCGATGTGCACGACATTGGTAAAAACATCGTCGGCGTCGTCCTGCAGTGCAATAACTACGAGATAATCGATCTAGGCGTCATGGTTCCTGCGGAAAAAATACTGCAAACAGCGGTAGAGGAGAATGCAGACGCCATTGGACTATCGGGACTCATCACCCCTTCACTCGACGAGATGGTGAAGGTTGCAGCGGAGATGCAGCGCACGGGTTTACGCATACCTTTGCTGATTGGTGGCGCTACAACCAGCAAGGCTCATACTGCGGCTAAAATTGCGCCGGCCTATGAAAACAGGGCGACGGTATACGTGAGTGACGCCTCCCGAGCGGTTGGCATTGCCGCCAAGCTGCTTGCGCCAGAACAAGATTACGTACAGTTCTCGCAGGAAATAGCTGCGGAATATGCACTGATCAAAAACCGCGTCGAAGCACGACGAGAAAAGCGTGCTTTCTTAACCCTAGACGCGGCTCGCGCCAATGCTATGAGTTTTGATTGGAACACCTACACACCCCCTGTTCCACACCATTCAACGGTTCAGGTAGTCGAGCCCTCCTTAGAGGAGTTGCTGCCCTTCATCGATTGGTCACCCTATTTCATGACCTGGGAACTAGCTGGAAAGTTCCCCAATATTCTTGAGGACGAAGTGGTTGGCGAGGCTGCAACCGCGCTATGGCATGACACGCAAGAGCGCCTTGATTGGCTTATTGCAGACGGCCGACTCGACGCCAAGGGTGTTTTAGGCTTTTGGCCAGCGAATCGACTGGGCGACGATGATATTCGCCTCTATACCTGCGAAAAGCGCAGTACCCCACTTGCCGACCTGTGCCACTTGCGGCAACAGGCTCCCAAGCCCGACGACATGAGCCCGAATCTCTGCCTGGCAGATTATGTCGCACCTAAGGGTGTCGCAGACTACGTTGGTGGTTTTGCCGTCTGCTGCGGCGGAAACTTAGAGGAGATCCTCGCTGATTTTCCCAACGACGACTTTAACCAAATCATGATTAAGGCCTTGGCTGACCGTTTCGCCGAAGCCTTCGCCGAATATCTGCACTGCAAGGTGAGACGACACTACTGGGGTTACGCAAGCTCAGAAGAACTCGACAACGAAGCACTGATAAAGGAGCGCTACCAGGGAATTCGGCCCGCGCCAGGCTACCCGGCCTGTCCTGAACACAGCGAGAAAGAGACGTTGTTTGAGCTGCTTGATGCTAGTGATCTGGCTGGGATTGAACTCACCGAAAGCTACGCGATGTACCCAGCTGCGTCTGTGAGCGGCTGGTATTTTTCCCACCCCGATGCTCGGTATTTCGGCGTTGGCAAGATCGATAAAGATCAGTTAGCGGACTACGCTAAACGCAAAGGACTCGACCTTGCGTCGGCAAGACAGCGCCTGCAGCCAATCCTTTCCGATTAGGTGCGCACAACCTGCGATATGGCCGGGAGCGGGTTAACGAATCTGGCTCATAGCAGTTTCACTACAGATCGAAAGACCAACCTGAAATATAAAAAATGCAGAATGCCACAGCAGCAGTGAATATCACGAGTATAGCCATCGCGTCTGCTTTTGAATCATCGCTTTGCATTGTTACGGATGCGTCAGTGGTTTTCTCCAAGCTGTTTGAACCGTCTTGGCTTTCCTGGTGTTCGTCGCTCATTTGTCCCCCAATTAGTAGATGTTTTCGGGAGTGAATCCCACGCCTATGCGACTAGGTAATTATAGGCCCAACTGTACCTAGTACAAGCGTCGCGCTGCCAACCGCGAAATCTCATGCCTTTACCCGGTTTTTTCTGACTTGGCAAAACCGTATTTCGTTAGAACAAAACGTGCTGACAGGCAGACAGACCGCCTAAGTTACAATGTCGTGGTCGAAGCGCTCGGCCATGAGGAGTAAGAAGCACATGTATCAGTACAACGAGTTTGATCGAAATTTTGTCAACCAACGTGTTGCCCACTACCGAGATCAAACCGAGCGCTACCTGCAGGGCGACCTATCCGAAGATGAGTTCCTGCAGCTGCGCCTGCGCAACGGGCTCTATGTCCAGCGCCTGGCGCCAATGCTGCGAGTAGCGATCCCTTACGGCACCCTGTCGAGCCAGCAGCTCAGGGCATTAGCGTCCATTTCTAATGAATTTGATCGCGGTTATGGACACCTGAGTACCCGTCAGAACATGCAGTTCAACTGGCCGGCGCTTGAAGACGTGCCCGATATCCTGCAGGCCTTAGCCGATGTTGACATGCACGCCATTCAAACCAGCGGTAGCTGCATACGCAACATCACCACGGACCAGTTTGCTGGCGCTGCCGCAGACGAGGAAATTGACCCACGACCATTCTGTGAACTATTGCGTCAATGGTCCACCTCGCACCCAGAGTTCGAGTGGCTGCCGCGCAAGTTCAAAATAGCAGTCACTGGCGCCACCTTCGATCGAGCAGCCATCGGTGTTCACGATCTCGGTATACGCATCAATGGCAGCAGCGAGCAGCCAGAGCATGCTCGTGGTGATATTTATGCCGGGGGAGGCTTAGGCCGCACGCCAGTCCTGGGTGCCTTGATTCGGGAGCAACTGCCAGTCAAGCATCTGCTGACGTATACCGAGGCGATCATGCGGGTTTATAACCGGTACGGCCGCCGGGACAATAAGTACAAAGCCCGAATTAAGATACTGGTGCGTGCGTTAACGGCTGAGGGGTTTAAGACTCAGGTTGACGAGGAATGGCATGCGATCAATCACGAGCAAGGTGCCGTGCCTGCCGCTGAGCTGAGCCGATTGAGTGCCTTTTTTGCCTCACCGAGCTTTGCCGAGTTAGACAATGCGGGCGAGCTTTTGGGCACTCAGCGCCTTGAGAATCCAGCCTTCAACCGTTGGATGAAGCAAAATGTTCATCCGCATCGAGTGAGTGGCTACTCGGTGGTTACGCTATCAACAAAAACCACGGGCGTGCCGCCTGGTGATGTGAGCGCTGATCAAATGGACGCCGTCGCGTCCTGGGCAGATTCCTACGGCTTTAGCGAAATTCGCATCAGTCATGAACAAAATTTTGTTCTACCGCATATTCCCCAGGACAAGCTTTATACGCTGTGGCGTCAAGCGGACGCGATTGGCCTGGGCCATTTCAATGCAGGGCTCATCAGCGACATAATCTGCTGCCCGGGCGGCGACTATTGTTCCCTCGCTAACGCAAAATCACTGCCAGTTGCCGAAGCGATTCAACGTCGCTTTGCCGATTATGACCACCAGCATGATCTCGGAAGTCTAGATCTCAACATCTCTGGCTGCATGAATGCCTGTGGCCATCATCACGTCGGGCATATCGGCATTCTTGGTGTGGATAAAAAGGGACAGGAGTTTTATCAGATCTCACTGGGCGGTCATGCCGGGCACTCGGGTATAGCCCCACGGCTTGGCCAAATAATCGGGCCATCCGTCGCTAGGGAAGACGTCTGCGATGTGATAGAGAAAGTCATTCAGGTCTATTTGGGGATGCGTTTTGAGGGCGAGACCTTCCTGAGCTGCTTCAATCGAATCGGCATACTCCCCTTTAAACAAAGTATTTATGCCAAGGCTGCTTAAAAAAATCCACGGCGACGGGCATATGTGCGATGTTGCTGAAACCCCATGGATGGCTCTAGAAGAATGGCGAGCTGGAAACGCGCTCGAGGTCAGGGTTGATGCTGAACCTTCACCGGAGTGGATCGAAGCTTCTTCTATAGCGATTAAATTCCCTGCCATGACGGATGGGCGAGGCCTATCGTTAGCAGTCCTGATCAGAAAGCGACTTGGCTATAGAGGTGAGTTGATCGCGCGAGGGAGTGTCCATCAGGATATTGTGCATTTTTTGGCTCGCTGTGGCTTTGATGCCATCGAACTACCCGATGAAGAGCGCCTCGAGACCGCTCTGAAATGGATCGATCCGCACACGGGCTATTATCAGCCTTCAGTCATCAGCAGCGAATCTCCACTGACTAGCGCCAATTGACATACGGGACGACTACTCGGTTGGGCAGGGGGTTCGCCAACGAGTGCTAATCGCTCAACAAGATTGGCGCCTCTGCTAGGCTATTGTCATGAACGATACCGATATCTTGCAGTCTTTCTTTCTGATATTCGGCGGTGCCGCCGTTATAGCGACAACGGCACTGTACCTTCGTCAGCCCATGCTAGTTGCCTACATTGCTCTTGGGGCCCTCGCTGGACCCTTTGGGTTAGCGCTTATGGATGACACAGCGCTTCTTTCTGGTATCGCAGAGATCGGCATCATTTTTCTGCTTTTTCTCGTCGGATTAGATCTACCAATACATAAGTTAAAAAATATGTTGGGAGAGTCCCTGTTAACAGCCCTCGGCACTACCGCTGTATTTTTTTCAGCCGGCGCTGGCGTCATGCTGGTCTTCAGCTACACGGTTATCGAGGCGCTGATTGTTGGTATTGCCATGACGTTTTCGAGCACGATTCTTGGCATAAAACTGTTGCCAACCACGGTGCTTCACCACCGTCATATCGGTGAAATCGTCATAAGCTTGCTACTGGTGCAAGACTTATTAGCAATCGTTGCGTTACTTTTCGTAGGGTTCATGGGGAACCCCACAGAGCACCACAATATTGCAATGATCGGTTTGGCAGTCGGGTTGCCCGCGCTTATCGTAGGCGCTTTGCTTGTCGTCAGGTTTGTGCTTTTACCCTTGTTGGAGAAATTCGACGAGTTCCACGAGTACGTTTTCTTGCTGGCAATCGGATGGTGTTTAACCATCGCCCAGCTCGCCCATAGTCTAGGTTTGTCATACGAGGTTGGCGGTTTTATTGCCGGGGTCAGTTTAGCCACAAGTCCCATTGCCCAGTACATCGCCACCCACTTAAAGCCGCTGCGAGATTTCTTCCTCGTCATGTTTTTTTTCACAGTAGGGGCGTCAATTGACTTGAGCTTGCTGCAGGGTGTCTGGCTGCCAATTTCAGTGCTGTCTATCACCGTGCTGCTGGTCAAACCTTTAACTTTTACTCGGTTGCTGCATATGCAGGGAGAAAGTCTGTCGAATGCCAAAGAAGTTGGTCTGAGGCTTGGTCAAGCCTCAGAGTTCTCTCTCTTAGTGAGCTATGTCGCTATTCACGCCTCGCTGTTGTCTATGGAGAGCGCGGTCATACTGCAGGCTGCTACTGTGCTAACGCTACTGATCAACAGCTACCTCGTCGTCTCCCGCTATCCCAATCCCATTGCCGCAAATCCAGCGCTGCGACGTGACTAAAGCTGAGGCGTAACTAAAGCTGCGGCAAGCATCGGCGATCTTTCGCTAAAACTGCCTAAACGATTCTTAGAGATGTACGACGCCTCGGCCGACCATATTACCTGCGAGGATGCGATCGATAGCGTCGGATAAGGTCTCCAACGACAGCGCCTCTTCGAGGTCAGACAGATCCATCAGCCAGTCTGTTGCAAGACGCTGCCAAATCTCTGCTTTTTGCTCGATTGGTAGTTGAACTGAGTCAATTCCAAGCAGGTTCACGTGACGCAAGATGAACGGCAGAACTGAGGCTCCGAACGTTGGCGCCGCAACGAGGCCGCAGGCAGCCAAGCTGCATCCATAGCGCAGGCTCTTGACGCTGTTAAACAGAATGTCGCCTCCCACAGTATCAACAACACCACCCCAGGTTTCCGCGAGCAGCGGCTTATCGACTCCAGCGGCGGCGGCTTCTCGGCTGATCACGCTGGCTGCGCCTAGGCCTTTCAACCAATCACTTTTTTCAGCCTTACCTGTTACGGCAGTTACGTCATATCCCAGCTGGGATAGAAGCTTCACCGCAACGGAGCCTACCCCTCCTGTCGAACCGGTTACTAGAACTGGCCCTGAATCCGGGGTCATGCCTGATTGTTCAAGTTTTTGCACACACTCGGCGGCAGTAAAACCCGCAGTGCCTATAATCATGCTCGCGTGAAGGCTCAAACCCTCAGGACACTTCACTGCCCACCCTGCGGGGATACGAATACGCTGAGCAAAGCCACCAGAGGTTCCCATACCCAAGTCAAATCCAATGGCGATCACTTCATCGCCGGGAACAAAGTTCGGATCGCTTGATTCAAGGACAATGCCCGCCGCATCAATCCCTGGAGTATGCGGAAAGTTCCTAGTAACGCCGGGATTACCAATGGTGGATAGACCATCTTTATAGTTCAGCGAGGAGAATTTAACGTCGATCAAAAGATCGCCGTGGGGCAGTTCACTTTCATCGCGCTCGATTACGCTGCGCGTAAAGCCCGAATCATTTTTCTCTACCCGAAATGCCCGAAAGCCCATGGTCCCTCCTATCTTCTAACAAATTCCAGCATATGATTCACACGATCCAACGCCGCATTTGCCTTATCAAGCAAACGCTCCAAGGGCTTCTTCGTCTCAACCCAAGTCACACCGAAAACGTCCTGCTCCCCACACTGCTGACCAATATACTCATCACTCGTTGCTAGCTCATCAATCAAACGTAGCTCTAACGCTCGCGTACCATACCAAGCTTCGCCGGTAGCAACGGCGTTAAGGTCTAGATCAGGCCGATTATCAATGACGAACTCCTGAAACAGCGCGTGAATATCTTCTAACTCCTGACGAAATTTCTCCCTGCCCTCGTCGGTATTTTCACCGAGAAGTGTTAGCGTTCGTTTGTACTTTCCCGCCGTCAGAACCTCGACATCAACGTCGTTCTTCTTCAGCAGCCGGTGCACGTTGGGCACCTGGGCTACGACCCCAATGCTGCCAATTACCGCAAAAGGTGCCGCAACAATTTTATTCGCGACGGCCGCCATTAAGTAACCGCCACTTGCAGCCACTCGATCGACGACAGCGGTGAGTGGTATGCCCGCAGAGCGTATCCTCATCATTTGAGAGGCTGCCAACCCATAGCTGTGTACCATGCCTCCTGGGCTCTCAATACAGACCACAACCTCATCGTTCTGGGTCGCCATGGTAAGCACCGCAGTAATCTCTATCCGTAAATGCTCGACCGCTGTGGCTGCAACATCTCCATCGAAGTGAATAACAAATGTTCTCGATTCAACTTCCTGCGACTTAACACGTCCCTCAGCACTGCTATTTCCCCTACCGTCATGGAGTTCAGGCTCATTATTCTCGCCGACCGCCTCAGGAATCAGTTCCTGATCAGATGTTGCTCTGGAGGCAGCAACTGTGTTGGCGGCCGCACCATTGCCGGTTATATTGGCCTGTTGCTTTGCGGTGATTTTTCCTCGCGCTTTTTCTGCTTTCAGCTCCAATTTGTGCTGTTTTTTTGCCTGATCTGGATTGAGTAACGTTCGCTCCATGGTGAATCGAAGGTCACGCATATGCTCGTTGAGCTTCTGCACCTGCAGGTGGCCCTGAGCACCCGAGCCGCCGCCCTTATTGAGAGAGGCGAGAAAGGAAATCACCACAATGAAGCCGATAACGAGAGTGACTACCTGACCTAAAAACATCAGGTATTCGTACAAAAAAGTCATGAAGTTAGCGCCTTACTGAAAAGATCGACACTTTAGCGACAGCGAAGGCCAAGCGTCTAGCATTGACAAATACCGCTTCTCGTCTAGGGCTATGATCCTCGACAAAGCGATCGCGGCTTTGCTAGATTCTTCGTCACAAAAACACGCTGCAACAGGTCAGGCAGAGCAATAACCTTAGAGAGTGACGTGCAGGAATTTTTAGAAAGCCGCTTTTCTGCTGACGCGGCTGGAGAGCTCGCGACAGACGTCGAAT
>JAYYHB010000092.1:0-4192 GCA_036157095.1 Pseudomonadota bacterium | reverse complement strand
GATGGTGCGGAGGGCGTGCATCTGCTTGAGGGTGATCACGGCACCGATATCCGCTCTGAAATCGGTATGAGAGAAGACGACTACTTTATCAAAAAGCGCAGATACTCTTGCTTCTTTGGCACAGACTTTGAGCTACTCATGAAAGGGCTTCAAGCAAACACGCTGATCTTTATTGGCGGGCTGACAGATGTTTGTGTTCATTACTCTTTCGTTGACGGTCACCAGAACGATTATTTTTGCCGCGTTGTTGAAGATAGTGTGACGGGTTCTTCTCTACACGCACACGAAGCCTCTCTGAATGCGATGGAGTACTTGCAGACAGGGGCGCGGCGGAGCACTGAGGAGGTACTGCGTGCCTTTCAGCGAATAGCCGAAGATTTGCAGGTAGCTGACACCCTCACAGAGCCGCGGAGTGCTGTGACATGAGTCAACCGCTAACTGCTGACGATATCGCAACGCAAGGCCAAAACTGGAGCACTCTTCCAGTAATAGATATGCGTTGCTGGACAGAAGGAAATGCGCAGGAGAAAAAACAATTCGCGAAACAGGTAATTGAGACTTGCAAAGCGGCGGGCTTTTTCTACATATCAGGACACAACGTATCGCCTCAGGCGCTGCAAGACGTTTATGCGGCGAGCAAAGATTTCCACAGGCAAAGCGTGGAGTTTAAATCCAAATATCACATAGCCGATAGCCGTCATCATCGCGGCTGGGTGCCATCTTCTGAGGTGGGTGAATTCGAGAAGGACGGTGATCATCACAAAGTATTCTATGAGTCCTTCGACCTGTCTTTTGAAGTAGCACTAGACGACCATCGAACCCATCAGGGGTATGGTTTGGTAGGTCCAAACGTCTGGCCGAATCTTTTAGATTTTCAATCAAAGGTCACTGCTTATTACGATGCCGTATATGCTTTGGGCCGAGAGCTTTTAAGTATTTTTGAATGCGGCCTCGGCATGGCGCATGGAACGCTGCTTAAGCAAGTGACTGCACCGCCATCACAACTGCGCCTGCTTAAATATTTCGAAAACGATGCTCCCGCAGATCGTTTGAATCACGGTATTGATGCTCATTCGGACTTTGAATGTTTGACTATTCTGCATGCGACGCATCCCGGACTACAGTTGCTTTCATCTGACGATCATTGGGTCGAGACGCCCCCTCTAAACGATTGTTTTACGATATTAGTCGGCGACTGCCTTGAGGCCTGGACCGGCGGCTATCTCAAAGCAACGCAACATCGTGTGGTGAACCGAGGGATCGAGAGATTTTCTCTCCCTTTCTTTTTTAGCGCTGACTATGACTGCGAAGTGATGCCGCAATCACCTTTTGATACCGATGAAGCTATGGCTGCCTACCCGGCGTTTAAGGCCGGCGAGCATCTTTATAGCCGCACAATCACGGTTTTCCCCTATCTGCGGAATTTAGTAGACCAGGGAAAACTGACCATCGACTTTGAAATAAAAGAAGAGAGCCCCTTTAAAAGATTGTCGGTCGAGGAGAGAGCTCTGCTGGAAAATACTGCCCAAGGATGACAAATCAGCTAATCCGGCTACAGCCTTCAGAGGGCTACGTATTGCAGCCAAATCACTATTACTCTCAACAATGGTTCGATAATGAGCAAAAGAATTTGTTCGGTAGAACATGGACCTTTGCAGGATTAGAGGCGCAGCTAAGCGAGGTAGGTGATTACCTCTTGGTGGAAGTTGGCTATCAACCTATGCTTATTACCCGATCAATAGACGGCAAGCTGAATGCACTGCATAACGTCTGCCGGCACCGGGGAGCGAAAATGCTAACCGAATGTGGGCGCGTTCAAGGAATTTCTTGCCCTTATCACGCGTGGCGTTACGAACTAAGCGGAGAGCTCACCCACGTGCCGCAGCAAACAACGCAATTTCCTGATCTGGAGATGAGTGACTGGGGATTGTTGAAAGGCAGCGTTGCGCTGTGGGATGGCCTGGTTTTCGTCCATGCAGACCCAGATGCTCAGCCGCTATCCCATTGGTTTGCGGGATTGGATAAACGGCTGGAAAGGTTTCGTCCATCACGGCTGTGCGAGATCAACGTGAGTGTTTACCCAATAAAAGCGAACTGGAAATTTTTCGTCGAAAATCATATAGATTGGCTGCATCTTTACTATCTGCACTCAAGCAGCTTAAGAGACTTTGCTCACGATACCGGCGAGCTAACGCAACACGGTCCGCATTGGACGTCCTTTGAGAATGTCCGCGACGGGCAAGATTCCAATGCCGCTGAGAGGCGCCCTGGTCTTAAAGAAATCCCTGGCCTGCATGCTGACGATGCCTTTATCGGCGCGCATCTTATTTTCCCCAACCTCGCTTTACTAACTAGCCCGACGTCATTTGCCACGGTTAACGTGCAGCCAACTGGCCCGGAAACCTGCGAAGTAGAAATTAGAACCCTTGCCATGCCGGGAAGCGTTATGCCCGAGGAGGGTTTCAAGGAGCTAGATCAGGTAATGGGCGAGGATTGCAGCGCGGTAGAACGGCTACAGCAGAGTGTCCGCTCTAGCGCTTTTTCGGTCGGCCCAATGGCGAAGCGCTGGGAGGAACCCATAGTGAAATTCCAGCAATCTTATTGCGGATTCATGGGCCTGTGAGCAACCTAGGCCAGCGTAGAGAGCCGGGGCTTGTTGCAAATACGCCTCCTTTCGGTGTGCCCTCCGCCAACGCATGTCCAAAACTGACCGGTAAGAGACTTGTACGTGAATATATGCTGATCAACGACGCCAAGGTTGAGGATTCAGTTGAGGTTTTATGGTTGCAGTGCAAAACCTGGTTTGTCGACATAAGAACGGGTTTCAATAAAGACCCGGGGAAGGGCTGGGCGTTTGCAGGTCAGATTGAATGGGAAGAGCCGAGCGTCACGTTTTATCATTTGATCGATACCGACGGCGATACTGGCAGTGACTGCGGCAGTTTTGTCTTTACGAACCTCGGCTGTTTGGAAGTCGGCGAAGTGATCCGCGATAACGTACTTTTACCCTTCGAAGAGAAGTGGTTGCGGTTTGCGGACTCTTCAAGCACTCGCGCCTTCATCGCCGAGAATGACAATCAGCTCGCAGCGGTGAAAATCCAGCAAGCTAAATACACTGCCTGCGTCAGTAAAATTGGCGCAGCGATTTATGTCGATCAAGGCGGTGTGTTGGAACTTGATCGGGTATTCACAACCCGAGAAAAAGACGCAGGCGGGGGCAGCACGATTGCGCTACTGGATTATTTTGCCTCGGCGCACTGGCAACTCGCCGAAACAAGCTAGGTTAACGCGTTAACGCGCGTTGCCACATTTTCTGCATATCGCTTGCCCGGTCGACCATTACCTGCGAGGCGGGGGTGACTACCTTGCCAAGCGTCGAAACCTTTTCATATTCCGTTTGAGTAAGGCTTAGATCATCGAACGGTAAGACCGGCGAGAGTTTCATCTTCCTCGCGTATTCTACCTGAATCTCTGGTTTTAAGCAGAAATCGACAAAGCGCTCGGCGCTGTTCAGATGCGGTGACGTTGCGGGGCAGGCAAAATAGCCGATGCCCATATAAGCGCACTCATTAGGAAACACCGAAGTCACTGGCAAACCCTTTTCCCCCAACAGCAGGGCCACGTCGTGGGGATACATGCCGGTGACAATATCACCCGATCTTAGGCCCTGTTCCATTTGACTCTCTCCAGTCCACCATAGTTTGATCCTGGGCTTAATTTTGCGTAGCAGAGCAAAAACTTCGCGAAGTCCCTCATCAGTCTCTAGTGATGAGTTCCCGTCGAGATAAACATTTGCCAACGTCTCGAGCAGACCGCCGTTATAAAAGCCCTGCAGACCAATGCGATTTTTAAATTGCGGTGATTCAAAAACTTCTTTCCAAGAAACAACCGGCTGACCCGCGGTTGCTGAGGTATTGGTTACGAGATTGATAAACCAAGCCATTGTCCCAACCCCGGTAATGCCGCCATCACCTTCGTTGATGTATTTGTCCTGAAGCCCGGTTAAGTTCTTTAGACTTGCCTTACTAAAAGGCTGAAGCATCCCACCTATTCTCTCCAAACGAATGATTTGGGAGCGAGTCAAAATAGTAAGATCCACGGGGGTAAGGCCATTTCTTACGGCATTGGCGATGCCAAAGACCCAAGTATCATCAAGACTCTGGCTGACGACGTTTACCGATATACCGGTCTC
>JAYYHB010000091.1:0-9878 GCA_036157095.1 Pseudomonadota bacterium | reverse complement strand
AGGGTAATCCGACCCGCGCGCTGCGCAGTATCGTCACCAAACCACTTGGCGACCACGGCATGCCCAAGCTCATGGATGGTTAGTGATAGCACGAGGGCGAGTATCAGCAGGACGAATATCAGGTATTCACCCGTCCAGAGGAGTTGGATCATAAGTAGCTCTCGTTATTTCCCGTCGAAATCGATCCCTCGGCGGCTAATTACACCAGCGCAGGTATTCTGGCTCTCACGCTGTCTAGTCCCGTAATCGGGCCCTAAAATCGAGTTCGAGGGATTATCATTGGCCTTTAATTTGCACTCTCTCTAGAGGCGATCACATGCCACTAACATTGCGCGTTTGGCGCTTTACTGACGGTCGGGCCGGGCACGAAAAACAAACCTCCGGTTTGGTGCAGGGTTTGCGTGAGAGCTTGCCTGAGATGGCTGGAGCGGGTTCTAGTATCGAGTGCCGCGACATCCCTGTGGCGGAGTTCCTGAGGAACCCCTCAGTGCTGTGGCAGGATTCGGGCGCAGCACCAGACCTGCTGATCGGCGCGGGACGACGCACTCACTTGCTCATGGCGCGGGTACGCTGGCATCTTGGCAGTCGCACCGTATGCCTAATGCGGTCGACCTTACCCCGATTTTGTTACGACCTGGCCCTGGTGCCGGAACATGACTGGCTCTGGTCTGAACGCAAGGTGCTGCGCACGCTTGGGGCGCTTGGACCTTCCATACCTAGTGCGCCATCGGCTGAATGCGGACTGATTTTACTTGGTGGTGAAAATGATCACTTTTATTGGTCAGATGAGGAGGTGTGCGCTTCCGTCTCCGCCATTGTGGCGCAAAATCCCCGCGTGCACTGGCAGATATCCGATTCGCCCCGTAGCTCTAAGAACCTGATCTCTGCGGTAGATCGCGCATTGCACGGTGCAGACAACGCCGAGACCGTCCACTATTTGGACAATGATCCACAGTGGCTGACACAGACGCTCGCGCGCGCAGGACAAGTCTGGGTTAGTTCGGACAGTGCGTCGATGCTCTACGAAGCGCTATCGTCTGCGGCTCGCGTGGGGGTTATTGAGCTGACGAGTAAGCGCGCTAACAACAAGCTTGCAGCAGGTATCGATGCGTTACGTCGGGAGCAGCGCGTGGGTACCCTCAGCGCTGGGCCGCTGGACGCCCAAGCGCTGAAGGTTGAGCCGCTTCGGGAACAGGTGCGCTGCGCACGGTGGATACTGCAGCAGTGGTTTAGCCCCCAAGACTGATCTAACTGAGTACGCCTGCTTGCATAAGCTCGGTAAGCTCAGCGTCACCCATGTCCAGCCAATCCTGCAAAATCGCCTCACTGTCCTCGCCCACGGCCCTGGTGCGCCGATAGTCATCACAGGGTGTCGCCTCAAATTGAATGGCGAGCTTGTCGATCCACGTTGGCCCAAGGGTAGGGTGCACATCATCCAGTGGCTGCAGAAATCCGCGTTGACGTAGCTGTGGATCGTGCTCGACAAGATCTGCGCCGTCTTGAACAACCCCAGCAGGCACCCCGGCTTGCTGACAGGTCTGCATCAGTTCATCGGCTCGTGCGTTGCGCGTCCACGCGGATAGATGTGCATCGAGGGCGCTGCGGTTGTTATAGCGCGATAGGGTGTCAGCAAAATCCTCTGCCTGGGCCCACTCCGGATCGCCCATCAGAGCCTTCAGCGCCAGCCACTGCGAGTCGTTCATGCAGGCAATGGCGATCCAGCGCTCGCTAACTTGGGCTGCCGTTTCGTCATCTGCGCCGGTGTCCTTCGGTAGATCCGCGCAGCGATAGACGCCATGAGGTGCCAGCGCGTCATAGGGTAAGTCATTTCCCACGGCTCGGGCCTTTGTACCGTTTGCCGCCAAATCCAATAGGGAAGGACCGATAAAGTTGATGCCGACCTCAAACTGGGAAATGTCGACCCGCTGGCCTCTGCCAGTCGTGCGCCTCGCCTGAAGTGCGGCTAAGACTGCTACCGTCCCGTGCAGTCCGGCCTGGTGGTCGTTATACGAAAAGCCGATGCCAATATCCTCGCGTCCGGGTACGCCGGTGGTGGCGGTAATGCCGCAAAGTGCGTGGATCGTCGGGGCATAGGTCACATATTTTGACCACGGCCCACCATCGCCCATCCCCGACATCTGCACATAAGTCACGCAGGGGTTGGTTTTGCTGACTTCGTCATAGCCAATACCCCATCGATCGAGAACGCCAACGGAAAAGTTGTCGATAACGACATCGGCTTGATCTGCCAAACGTCTTGCCAAGGCCTTGGCAGCTTCGTCGGACATTTTCAGGGCTAGGGCCCGCTTGTTGCGATTCCACATTAAATAGTAAGGGTGATGGGGGTCTTGCGTGGTAACCGCTCGCTCACTGCTGTTGATCTTGATGACGTCAGCACCCATATCCGCCAGCATGCGGGTGGCGAAGGGCCCCGCCAGCACGTGGGTAAAGTCGAGCACCTTGACGCCGCTTAAGGGCTTGTCGTGGGAAGTCCCAGGATGTTCCTTATCGCTCGGCCGCTGCTGCCAATTTACTCTTGCTGCAATTGCTTGCACGGGCTCAGGGTCTGGTTGGTAGGGGTTTAGCTGCCAGGGTGTCTCGCTGAAATGATAGGGCGCACCCGGCGAGGTGATTTCGCTGCCCGCAATGTTATAGGCCTGATACCACTGGCGTGCGGCGAGCTGGGGGTTTTGTGCAACCTGCTCGATGGGAAGCACCCAGCCGTAGGGTGAATGTCTGGACTGGGCTTCGTGGAATAGCGCTTTCACATCTTTGTTCGCTACCCAACGGCGCATGATTTCCATGGAGCGATGGGTTCGCAGGCGCAGGTTCTCCGGCTCCATATACTTTGGGTCGATCAGATCCTCGTGCACATCTTCTTCGATCCACCACATAAGCTGCGCATCAAAATCCGGGGCCGGGGTGACCATGATGGCGCCGTTCTTGCCGGGCACTACATCGTAGGCATCAGACCAGTGCAGGGCGCCGCGTCTCGGTAGCACCCGGCCCTCGGGCCGGTTAATCGATTGCTGGTAAAAATAAAACATGAACACATGTTCAAGGCAGGAAGCGATGCACTCGTGCACCGCAAGCTTCGCCCTTTGTCCTTGGCCAGTAGTGCGCTGGTAATGCAAGGCGCTCAGCGCAGAGATGGCGACGTAGGCGCCGGACAGCATGAAATTCAGGTCTCCAAAATTCTTCAGCGGTGGTGTGTCAACATCACCAGTAGTGGCCGCCGCACCGCCTAAGGCTCCAGCTACGATGTCTGGCGCTAGGTAGGTGGCCCAGGGGCCGCTATCGCCGAAGGAGGACAGTTCGATAACGATTAAGGCCGGATTGGCCGCCTTCGCGGCTTCTAGATCGATGAAGCCAGTCTGGCCGTCAACACAAATAATGTCTGCAGCTTCGGCCAGATTTTGCAGCGCCTGGGTTGCTACCAAATCTGCTTTGTCGACACTAACGAAGATTCGATTCGAGGCGAAGAAGCTGTGCCAAAGCGAGAGTTGATCGCCGTCACTCTTCATGAACGGGCCGCGGTTTCGCAACGGATCACCCTCGGGCTCCTCGGGACGAATCACCTGGGCTCCTAAGTCTGCCAACAATTTGGTGCCGTAAATGCCGCGCTCATCGGTTAGGTCGATAACGCGTATGCCTGCTAGCGCCATGATGGCCTCCTCATCTCCTCTTGGGTCCGACTTAGCCTAGTAGGCAACTCAAGCGATGGCTAGAAAAAGGTCAGAGTGCTATGTTTTGGTCGCAGCTCGCCGGGGAGGGCAAAATGCTGGATACGCAACAAATGCGTTTTTTTAAAACTAACGGCTATTTGATCTTACGTGGTGCGATGGACAGTACCCTATGTCAGCGCGTGCGCGACCTCATGTGGCAGGCGCTACCTGCAGACGTGAGTCTTAGGCGAGAAAATCCCAGTAGTTTCATCGGACCTTTTTCTGAACAGGATCAATCCTCTGACGAGCGGCACCTGCGCTCTGGTTACCGCTGGCTCAACCGTTATCTGGGTGTTAACGCCGACGTCATTTCTTTAATTTACTCAGAATATATTTGCGCCATGGCGCAACAGTTAACGGGCGGCAACCTTCGCCAAGCGGTGGTGAACGGCCTGCCTATGGGCAGTTATGGCACCGCTTGGCCTGGTGGGCCAACGGATCCAGCCCTGGGCAATGAGGGTGCACGAGGGGTTTACTGTACGTTGCCCTGCGGTAACAAAGCACCAGGGCCTGATGGCTGCCACACTGACGGCCACCCATTTCAACTCGGCGTAGTGGGGCTGATTGACGACTGCCCACAAGACGGAGGGGCCTTTACGGTTTGGCCCGGTTCGCATACAAGGCTGTTTTCGACCTTTGCCCTGCGCTACGACCAGCCGCGAATTCCCTTTTACTCCCACTTGCCGGGCTTCAAAGGCATCGCCCATAGCAATGCTTATCTGGTGGAACTCGAAAGAGTGATCAACGAGATAGAACCTATTGAGTGCCATGGGCAGGCGGGAGATATTGTTTTTTGGCATCACCGTCTTGCCCACGCGGCAGGACAAAATTATAGCGACCGGATTCGGCAGGCTGTGCTGGCAGATTTTTGGACAGAAGATCTCGACTATTTGCGTACCAAATCCGTGGCCGCAGACATGTGGGATGACTGGTCCGAAGCGCTGCAGAGGGCGTGACGCTTGGCGCAGTTTCTAAATGCGAACGACCATCAACATTGCCAATAAGAACTAGAAAACGAAGGAGCAGGACATGAGTGACAGGGCCAAAACGGACCAAGCACCCCAGCATCGCAACGACATGTATGGCAATGTGGATATGCGCAGCGAAGACGACCCCAATGTGTCGGTGCTGATACCCGCCGCGACGGTCGTACTTGTCAGGGATGGTGATAGCGGTGTGGAAGCACTTATGCTGCGGAAGAACTCCAAGATTACTTTCGGCGGTATGTGGGTATTTCCTGGCGGCAAAATCGACGCCGCGGATTATCCCGATGGCACGGTGAACCCAGACAATATCGACACCGCCGCTCGAGCTGCCGCTGTGCGTGAAACCCAGGAAGAGGCCGGTATCACCGTAGATGCCCAGGACTATGAATTCCTTTCGCATTGGACACCGCCACCCGGGCCGCAAAAGCGCTTCGCGACATGGTTTTTTGTCGCCAAGGTTGAGGGCGCTATGGACATCGCTATCGACAATGGCGAGATCAAAGATCACGCGTGGTTGAATCCAGCGGAGGCCCTGGCCAAGCATGCCAAGGGCGAGATTGATCTGGTACCGCCTACTTGGGTCACGCTTTATCACCTCTCTCTGAAAACCTCAGCAGATGATGTGATTGCCTATTTTCGGCAAAATACCGGTTTGACCTACAACACCCGTGTGGTGCCAGCGATCAGCGGCGAGCGCGTTGCCATGTGGAAGGGTGATGCGGGCTACGACGAGTGGAATCCGGACATTGCCGGTGAACGCCATCGTCTGGCCATGCCTACGGGTGGGTTTATTTTTGAGAATACCGTGGAGCAGTATTGATTAGTCGGGCAAATTTCTTCGTCTAGCGTATTGATCTACGCCTCAAACATCCGCCTGGGATTGTCGACAAATAGCATCTCAATATCTCGATCTGTAGCTCCGAGTTCTTGCAGTTCAGGAATCACATGTCGGTGCATGAACAGGTACTGGTCTGGGTTACTTTTGTGGAAGTCGTGCTGCTCGGCAATGGTGCCGTCGGCCTGTTCATTGTGAATGTGCAAACAAATGCAGTCGTGGGATGGGCATAGGCGCTCGCCATAGCCCATATCCATTAGCTTCTTCAGCGTAACCGTGCGCATGTGCGGGCTTACCAGCCTGCCAGGGTAGCGGTCGAGGCCGAGAAAGCAGCCCTGATCAAGTATCCACTTCAGATATTCGGTATCCGTAGTGTCGTTGCTGTGATCGATTTTTACCCTGCCAAGATCGACACCCTCTTCTTTGAAGATCGCAATTTGGCGATGCGCCACCTGCCCCGTGGGGTAGGAGTGGACCATGATCGGCACCCCAGTTTGCAAGTGCGCCCGGGCAACGGCTCGGGCCATGGTTTCCAGCGGCGGAGTGACCCCTTCAAAGTCTGCCGCGCACTTGAGCATGCCGGCCTTGATGTCGGTGCCGCGAAAACCTTCGGTAAGATCCTTGATGAATTCGTCCGCCATCTGGTTGGCACCCACGCCCTGCATAAAACGTGGGACATCCAGCCACCAGCCGGTGACGTTGATAAGGTTGACGCCGGAGGCTTGAGCGACGGTTTTCAGCAGAGCGGGGTCACGCCCTAAATCGAAGGTGGTAGCATCTAGCATGGTGTCGATGCCGTGGGCCTTGGCGGTTTTTAGGCATTCAATGGCACGCTCCTCGCGGTTCGGACCCAGTAAGTCTGGGTAGTGGATAGACAGTCCACTTGCTGCCACCATCACATGCTCATGCATGAGAGTGAAACCGAGGTCCTTGCTGTCGATTTCGCCGAGTACGCTATTGATCGTAGTCATATCCCCTCCCAAGGTTTACCGCGTTTAGCGCTGCATTGCGGCAAGCGGTAGCGTCATTTCCTGATCTTCGGCAGTCGTGATCTGTATCAAAAACTGGTCCTCGTCGGTAAGCGAATAGCCCAAGGTTTTGAGGCCGCCAGGGCTAACCGCGGCAAAGTTCACACTCTGCTCTCCGATGCTGTCGAGCACCATCTTCTGCGCGGCTGCTCGAGGGACGAAGCCGGGATCCCACTGCTGTATATGTAAAACGAGGGTGCCCTCCATTTCTTGAATGTTGACGATCTCCACCATGGAGGTGCCCTCGGCTGAGGTTATGCGCACAAGAGCGGCAATGCTCCCTGCCTTGGCTTCGGTCCAATTTTCTTCAAGTACCGGGCCACCGATGTTTCCGGCCCAGCTGCCGGTCATCCATGATAAGTGGCTTATGGACAGCTTTTCTGAATCGAGGTGGCCGTCGGCTATGGCACCGAAGGGAGCCGCCAGGGAAGCGAGTAAGATAATTAGGTAGGACAGTCTGTAGTGCATGGAAGCAGCTCCTATAATAGTGAAAACGCCTAAGGCAATCTGCCAGAAACCCCACGATGAGACTAGACTGGCTGCTGAGGCAGAAATGAAAGAGGGAGAGCCATACCATGTTGTCGAAAGCAGACGATTACCCTATTCACCAAAGCCCAGAGCCGATTGCCTACGCAGGTCAGAGCCGCAACTTTTACGATCGCTACTTTTTTAATGGCTATGACGTTGAAGGTGACGTCTTCTTCGCCTTGGGCATGGGTATTTATCCCCATGTCGACGTTATCGACGCGGGCTTCTCACTGATTCGCAATGGGGTGCAGCATGATCTGCTGTGCTCCCGTGCACTTGGCATGGAGCGAATGGATACTCAGGTGGGTAACATCAAGGTCGAGGTAGTCGAGCCGCTGCAAAGTCTGCGCTTGCTGATAGACGCGCCGCAGCATGGTATCGAAGCAGATTTGTTGTTTACAGGCCGCGCACCGGCCCAGGAAGAACCGCGCTTCACTCGTCATCTTGGATCTCAGCTGTTTATGGACTACACGCGGCTAACGCAAAACGGCCAGTGGGAAGGGTGGATTAAGCATCAGGGCGAACGCATCAATGTTGCACCGGTGCGATGGTTTGGCACTCGGGATCGCTCTTGGGGTATTCGGCCCATTGGCGAGCGAGATGCTCAAGCAAACCCCTCCGCAGAACCGTTTCAGCAGTTCTATTGGCTGTGGGCACCGATAAATTGGGGTGACGCAGTCACGCTCTACCACTTGAACGACGATGAGTTTGGTGACCCTTGGAATACTGCCGGCGCATTTGTGCCCCTGCAGGGCGAAGGCGATGTCGAGGTGATGGCACAGGTCTCATCCCATATCGACTTTATACCCGGTACCCGGCACGCCAAAGAAATACAAATTCAATGGCAGCGGCGTCGCGGCGCAGGCGAGGTCACCATTACCATGAAGCCCAAGTTTCATTGGTATATGAAAGGGGTGGGCTACGGTCATGAAACCTTTGGCCACGGCAAGTATCATGGTGGCCCGGCATCGACCTATGAAGAGCACACGCTCAATGAGATAGACGATGCCCACACCCTACACATACAGGCGATCTCGGAGACCCATATGACCGGCTCGCTAGGCGAGCGCCGAGGTCATGGCGTGCTGGAACAGCTGATTATTGGCCCGCACAAGCCTTCGGGCTTTACGGCGCTCATGGACATGGCTAATTAGCGCTTTTGCCGCTGGGCATACGAGGCTTTGTGCCGATAACGCCCTGCTGTACTAGTTGCTGAGTTTCATCTGCGCTTAGCCCCAACAGGTCCACCAAAATTGCATGATTGTGCTGACCTAAGGTTGGGGCAGGCGAGTTGATGGGTATGGGCTCTTCCGCGGTGCGAAACGGCGCACTGGGGTGGGGTTGCAAACCTACGTGGTCGCGTTCAAGCCACTGCAGATAGGCGCGATCTTTGAGGTGCGGCTCATCTAGCAGTTCCTGACCATTGTTGAGCTTGGCGGCGGTAACGCCAGCTGCCTGCAAGGTTTGCATCACCTCTGAGGCGGTGCGCTGCTGTGTCCATGCGCCAATGCACGCATCTATCGCCTCGCGTTTTGCTAAGCGCTCGTCCAGGTCACTAAATTCCGACAACGTTGGAATTATCGCCTTCAGCTGATGCCACTGCGTCTCCTCGGTTACCTGAATAACCGCCCAAGCATCGTCGCCATGACAGGGATAGACCCCATGAGGCGCATAATTGGGGTGCGCATTGCCAAAACGCTGGGGTGTTTGTCCGTGAACCGATTGATGCAGGATTCCCGGTGCCGCCAGCGGGAATAGGCATTCCACCTGACTGAGATCGACAAACTGGCCTTTGCCAGTGCGCTGCTTATGCCATAACGCGGTCAATACAGCCGCAGTCCCGTTCAGGCCGCCAACGGCATCTCCAAAGGCCACATGCTGCATGGTAGGCGCTTGATCGGGATCGCCCACCAAGTGGGGCAAGCCGGAGGAGTGCTCAACCGTGGAGCCGTAAGCCCGGAACTGGGACCACGGGCCCGTGCTGCCAAAGGCGGGCATAGATACCATCACGAGCTCAGGATTCACTTTTTTCAGCTGCGGGTAGTCGAGCCTAAGTTTGGGTAGCACGCCGCCGGAGTAGTTCTCTACCAGCGCGTCAGCTGTCGCGACCAGCTTCAGCAGCAGCTCGCGCCCAACAGGGTGTTCGAGGTCCAGCGTAATGTCCTGCTTGTTGCGATTGACATACAGGTACTGCAGCGACTTTTCTGCGCCGTTATCGGCAATCCATTCTTCCGTGGCCTCCCAGCTGCGCCACCAGTCGAAACGCTCGCAGCTTTCGACCTTGATCACATGGGCGCCCATGTCCGCCAAGTTGCGGGTTGCGAGGGGCCCAGCCCAGCCCATGGAAAGATCGATAATACGCACGCCTTCTAACGGCCTCACCCGGCGACTCATGAAGCGCTAACCCACTGCTGGGTGTGGGCACCAAGGGCAGCAACGGGGCCGCCAAATTTCGGTGGCGTGGTAAAAAGGCGAAAGGGTGTAGATGGCGCAGTGAAGCTTTCGTCGCCAATCTGCACTTGGCTAAAGGCGTTTCTTGATACGTATTGATCGACAGTGAAAAGCTCTTCCATAGTGGGTACGCGAGCCAGTGGAATACGCATGGCCTGACCGCGATAAAATAGATCCTCGGCACTGTGCTGGGCGAGCGCCTGCAATATCTGTGGCTCTAGGATGTCTGAGCACTCCAGTCGGCTCACGCTGCTCTGAAATAGCTCGATGTCTGCAAAGTGCGCTAAATCCAACAGCTGGCAAAAGGCCTTCCATTGTCTCGGTG
>JAYYHB010000090.1:0-4734 GCA_036157095.1 Pseudomonadota bacterium | reverse complement strand
ACGCCCGAGACATCATGATTCCCCGCTCTGCCCTTGTCGTCGTGCAAGAAGATCAGCAGCCGGCGGATTTTTTGCCCACGGTGATCGAGTCTCGGCACTCGCGTTTTCCCGTTACCGGCGACGATCTGGATGACATCAAGGGCATTCTGCATGCGAAAGATCTGCTGCCCCTGGTGCTGCAGGAAAGCAGCGCCCGATTTAGCATGAAGGACAGCATCCGACCCGCGGCGGTAGTGCCGGAGAGCAAACGCCTCAATGTGCTGCTGGAGGAGTTTCGAACCAATCGCAACCACATGGCGCTGGTGGTCGACGAGTACGGACAAACCTCGGGTGTGGTAACGATTGAAGACGTGTTAGAGCAAATTGTTGGCGAAATTGAAGACGAGCACGATGTCGACGACGACAGTTTCGTTAAGCAAATTGAAGCCTGCTCTTTTCACGTCAAGGCCACCACAGAAATCGAAGATTTTAACGAGTACTTTGGGCTAGACTTTTCAGACGAAGAATTCGACACCATTGGCGGCATCGTTCTCCAAGCTTTCGGGCATGTGCCGGAACTTGGTGAGACCGTGGAAATTCAGGCCCTGCGGTTTGAAGTGCTGAATGCTGACTCCAGGCGACTGCGCCTTTTGCGTGTCGATACCCCGGAGCCCATTCGCCGCGACACCCAGTCCTGATCCGCAAAGTCGATGGGGGGTGCAGACAGTGACGTATCGCCCAGCGGCAGGTTAAGACTACCCGCTCAGTTACTGCTAGGGTTTATCGCCGGGGCAGTTTACACCCTCGCGTTTGCCCCCTTTCATTATTGGCCACTGACTTTTGCCTCCGTCGCTATGTTGTTTCTGCTGCTGAGCCGAGCCGAAGAACGGATGCTTTTAATAGCTTGGGTGTTCGGACTTGGCAAGTACGGCGTGGGAGTTTCCTGGATTTATGTGAGCATCCACCAATACGGCGGGGTCTCGCCCTTACTTGCAGGATTCATGGTCGCGGTATTTGTGGCCTTCATGGCGCTTTTTTGTCTGCCCATGGGCTGGTTCCTCGGCAAGCTCAAAGCGTTAGATCACAACATTTCTAACCCCGTTCTAGCCATGGCCTTCGTCGCTACTTGGGTACTTATGGAGTGGATGCTTACCTGGTTTTTGACGGGCTTCCCCTGGCTCTTTGCAGGGCATTCGATGCTGGGCACACCGCTGCAGGGCTATGCACCCGTCATCGGCACCTTGGGCATCAGCTTGGTGGTTGTGACTATAACCGTTGCTGCCATGCTCAGCGCCGATTCGGCCCAGACCTCAATAGTACGTCTAGGCATGTCGGGCGTGGTCTTAGTTCTGGTGGGCTTGGGCTTCAGCCTGGATAGACAGGTTTGGACCAAACCCACGGGACGTTATGGGGCAGCCCTTGTACAGGGCAATATTGATCAGGCGATTAAGTGGGATGCGGACCAGCGTCTAATTAATGTGCGCAAGCATATGCAGCTGTCTGAAGAGCATTGGGATGCAGACGTGCTCATTTGGCCGGAGTTTGCGCTGACTCTTTATGGCCAAGATGCTGTTATGGTAACCGACCTACTGAACCGGCGCGGTGACGTAAGCCATACCAACGTTGTCGTCGGCATGCCGGACGTGCACTGGCAGGACCAAGAGCGCTACCAGGTGTTTAACTCGGCGCAGGGTTTTGGCAGGGCCAGCGGCAAGTTTGCGAAGCACCATCTGGTGCCCTTTGGTGACTACGTGCCCCTGCAGGACTACCTGCGCGGTCTCATCGAATTCTTTGATCTGCCTATGTCCAATGCCAGTCGCGGCGCGCGCAATCAGACCAACATTGTGCTTACGCTGAGTGGACAAGATCAAGCTGTCGAAGTCGCAACTGGTATTTGTTACGAGATCGCCTACGGAGATTCGCTACGCCGACAGGCCGAAACAAGTGGTCTTCTACTGACCATCTCAAACGACACTTGGTTTGGCCGCTCCATCGGTCCGTACCAGCATATGCAGATTGCGCAAATGCGCGCTCTCGAAAATGGCCGCTGGCTACTGCGCGCGACCAATAACGGCGCGTCAGGCATTGTTAATCCCCGGGGCGAAATTACCGCGGAGCTTCCGCAATTCGAAGCCAACGTGCTGCGGGGGGAGTTTGAGGTGATGAAGGGTCGCACCCCTTACAGCAAACTTGGCGACATACCTGCGCTCTTTTTGCTGACGGTATTACTGGTGGTCACAGTTACGCGCTCTCGTAGGACGAATTTCTCCCAAGAGACCAAGCCTTGACGGGTACTGAGATGTTATCCTCGTACGCTTGTGTCCCAGACCGAATTCCGCAGTAAGAAGACCCGCTCATGAATCCAGTTTACGACCCACAATCCGTTGAAAAAAACGCTCAAGCGGCCTGGGATGAAAGCGCCTGCTTTGTTGGCGATGAAAATCTGCCAGGGGAAAAATACTACTGCCTCGCAATGTTTCCCTACCCCAGCGGGCGTCTGCACATGGGTCATGTACGTTGCTACACCCTGGGCGATGTGATCGCTCGCTACCGTCGCTTGAAGGGCTTTAACGTGTTGCATCCCATGGGTTGGGATGCCTTCGGTCTGCCGGCGGAAAATGCGGCCATTAAGAACAACATCCCGCCTGCAAGCTGGACCCGTGACAACATCGACTATATGCGTGGCCAAATGCAGCGGCTGGGTTTTGGCATGGACTGGTCGCGTGAGTTTGCTACCTGCGACGCCGAGTACTACCGATGGGAACAGTGGATGTTTTTGCGCCTCTACGAAAAGGGCTTGGTGTATCGCAAAAACGCTGTGGTGAACTGGGACCCTGAAGACCAGACCGTGCTGGCCAATGAACAGGTCGTCGACGGTCGCGGCTGGCGCTCTGGCGCCGTAGTCGAACGTCGCGAAATGGCCCAGTGGTTCTTAAAGATCACCGACTACGCCAAAGAACTGCTCGATGACCTGGACGATATGCCCGGTTGGCCGGAGTCGGTCAAGAGCATGCAGCGCAACTGGATCGGCCGGTCGGAAGGCGCAGAAATCGACTTTGTCACTGAGCACGATCCTGCGGACAAACTTACCGTATTTACGACTCGTCCAGATACCTTGATGGGGGCGACCTACGTCGCAGTCGCGGCAGAGCATCCTATGGCGGCCCTGGCGGCTCAAAGCGATGACATAGTGGCCGCCTTTATCGAAGAGTGCAAAAAGAACACGACGGCCGAAGTCGATATGGCCACCATGGAAAAAGCCGGTGTGCCCACTGAGTTGAGGGTGCGGCACCCCCTCACGGGCAAGCTCTTACCCGTCTGGGTGGCGAATTTCGTGCTGATGGAATACGGCTCCGGCGCGGTCATGTCAGTGCCTGGTCACGATCAGCGAGACTGGGAATTCGCCAAAAAGTATGGCATCGATATTGTTCAGGTGGTGGAGCCAGTGGGCGACGAACCCTGTGACGTGAATAGTGCTGCCTTTACCGACAAGGGCTGCCTCGTGAACTCTGGCGAATTCGACGGCAAATGCTTTGACGATGCCTTCGCAGCCATCGTCGCGACGCTGGAGGCGAAGGGCTCTGGGCGCTCGGTCACCAACTATCGTCTTCGCGACTGGGGTGTTTCACGCCAGCGATACTGGGGTTGTCCCATCCCGGTTATTCATTGCGACAGCTGCGGTGTGCAGCCAGTGCCCGAAGCAGACCTGCCTGTCGTGTTGCCCACTGAGGTCACCTTCGAAGGTGTGTCATCGCCTCTGCACAAGATGGAAGACTTCCTAAACGTGCCCTGCCCGAAGTGCGGAGCGCCGGCACGGCGCGAAACAGATACCTTCGACACCTTTATGGAATCGTCTTGGTACTTTGCGCGATTTGCATCCCCAGATGCGCCTGCCATGGTGGATGAGCGGGCCAATTTTTGGGCACCGGTCGATCACTATGTGGGCGGCATAGAGCACGCCATCCTGCATCTGCTGTATGCGCGCTTTTACTTCAAGCTTATGCGAGACGAAGGCTTGGTGCAGGCCGATGAGCCCTTCAAAAAGCTGATGATGCTCGGTATGGTGCTGCAGGACGGTAAGAAAATGTCGAAATCTGCGGGTGATGCTGGCGACCCACAGAAACTGCTAGACCGCTATGGCGCCGATGCCGTTCGTACCGCCATGATGTTTGCCGCACCACCGGAGCAATCCTTTGAGTGGAGCGAAGCCGGTTTGGAGGGCGCCGCTCGTTTCCTCAAGCGCCTTTGGAGTGCGGTGCACGGCCACGTGGCTCGCGGTCATGTGCAAAGTTTCAGCGTTGCCGATCTGTCGTCTGCGGGGAAAGCTTTGCGTCGTAAAACCCATGAGACGTTGCAAAAAGCCGACGACGATTACGGTCGCCGTCAGCAGTTTAATACCGTGGTATCTGCGGTCATGGAGCTGCTAAATACTGTGGCTAAGACTGAACTTGCAAACGATGCCGACCGCGGCGCTGTGCAAGAAGCATGGGTTAGCGCGGTGCTGATTATTTCGCCCATTGCGCCACATATCGCACACGAGCTCTGGAAAGTACTGGGCATGAGTGAAGCCTTGGTAGGCTACCCGTGGCCCGAGATTGACGCGACGGCACTGGAGCAAGATTCACTCACCCTCGTGGTTCAGGTGAACGGGAAGGTGCGCGGACAAGTCGACGTGGCCAAGGACGCAGACAAGGAAGCGATCCTAGCAATGGCCAAGGCAGATGCGAATGTACAACGCCACTTGGAGGGAAAAAC
>JAYYHB010000089.1:0-3682 GCA_036157095.1 Pseudomonadota bacterium | reverse complement strand
AGGCGAGATATCGCACCTCAATCCCGAGCTCGGCGTATTGGTCAATCTCGTTATGCAATTTTCTGCAGTATCCGCAGTCCACATCGGTAAAGATGTTAATTACCGCCTGACGTTCACCTTTCGCTGGAAAAATCACCATATCGGATAGGGCAACCTGATCCATCAACGACTTGCGCTGTGTCACCCTACGCTGTTCGGTAACGTTGCTTAAATCGTCACCGATAGCGTAGAGGTCGCCAACGATCATATGACCACCATCAGCCGTGATATACATCGTCGTGCCATCGGGAAAGTCGACGCCATAGAGGCCTTCAACGGCGACTGGGTATACAGACTCAATGGGTAGGTCTGGGCGTATGGCTAACAGCTTGGCGACCGACTTGTCTAAGTTTTCCTTGCTCGCGCTGGTTTTCGGGTCAGCCCCATGAGCAGTACTCAATTTGAGCGTTAGCGCGGCAAACACCGCGATGGTGGCGCAAAAGTGTGCCATGACGTTTCGGGGGAATTGCATTTGCATCGGTCATCCTGTCTTTGATCGACCCCGCGAAGGTTAGCGCCGATCTTTTATGAGCATGGCTGGAATCGGGCGCCCTCTAACCTCGCGGGTGATGCTGCAACACGAGATTTTTCAAACGCTGGTTGGCCACATGGGTGTAAATCTGAGTGGTCGACAAGTCGGCATGGCCAAGCATCATCTGCACCGCTCGCGGGTCTGCGCCATTATCCACAAGATGCGTGGCAAATGCATGGCGTAGCGTATGGGGCGATACTTTTTGATGTATGCCCGCACGTACTGCGTAACGTCGAATGGCATGCCAAAAGGTTTGACGGGTCATCACTCTGCCTCGCCTACTGGGAAACAGCATAGGCCCGCCCGCTGGCAGAAGCTCCGGGCGGGCATCGCGAAGGTATCGGGCCAGCCAATCCAACGCCGCCTCGCCAGTAGGAACCAAGCGCTCCTTATTCCCCTTGCCCGTGACGCGAATAACACCCTGGCGCTGATTTACACTGGTCAGTTCCAGGGTAACCAGTTCAGTAATGCGCAGCCCGCTGGCATAGAGGATTTCCAGCATAGCTCGATCTCGCAAGCCGAGCGGCGTGTCGACATCCGGCGCGTCCAGCAGTGCCTCGACCTGATCAGTACTCAGGGCACTGGGTAGGGTGCGGCCCAGCTTGGGATGATGGATTTGATAAGTTGGATCAACAACGATTTTTTGCTGCAAAACCAAGTGGCGATAGAACCCCTTTAGGGTACTCAGCCAGCGGGCAGTGCTCCTCGGACTGAGCTGGCGCTTATCCCGATCGTTCAGAACCTCAAGAAGATCCTCCTCCCCGGCGGCGCTGATCTGATTGATACCCAAGGTCTGCAGTAAGTTGGCGGTATCGGTTAGGTCACGCCGGTAGGCGGACAATGTATTTTCCGCTAAACCTCTCTCTAACCACAAGGATTCGAGATAGGAGTTTATCTCTTCAGTGGAATTAGCGTGGCTGCCCATGACACAAACATGGCATATCTGAGACACCTTTTCGAGATCGCCACTCTGCGCAACCGCGAAAACTGGAAAACCGACGGAGCCAATAACAAAAAGGCCAGCTGAGCTGGCTTTTGGAATTTGCTTGTCGCGAGCTTGCTACTGCGCAACAGCAGGCATGGCCTGAGACGGTTGACTAGCCGATTTTTTCTTTAATCCGGGCCGATCGACCAGAGCGCTCACGTAAGTAGTAGAGCTTGGCTTGGCGCACATCGCCACGTCGCTTAACTTCGATGCCGCTAATGAGCGGACTATGAGTCTGGAAGGTTCGCTCGACGCCCACCCCATGGGAGATCTTTCGCACGACGAATGAGGAGTTCACGCCCCGGCTCTTCACGCCGATCACTACACCTTCGTAGGCTTGCAAACGCTCGCGATTGCCTTCTTTCACTCGAACCTGTACAGACACCGTATCGCCAGGCCTAAAGTCTGGAACGTCCTTTAGTTGGCTGTTCTCGATTTCTTCAATAATCTTGTTTCTTCTCACCATCTTTCTCCACAGAGTGCGGTCCGAGCTGCTGCGCACATGCTGTTATTAGTTGCCTGTCCAGTGGGTCGAACACTCTTCCCGTCAAAAGATCGGGTCGACGCTCCAAAGTCCTTTTTACAGCCTGAAAGCGGCGAAATCGCTTGGTGCGATTATGGTCTCCACTCATCAACTCTTCGGGCACGCTTTTCATGCCAACTTTTTCAGGGCGCGTATAGTGAGGGTAATCGAGCGTTCCATCAAGGTATGATTCGTCAATTACCGACTGTTGATTGCCCAATGTGCCAGGCAAGTGCCGAGCTATGGCATCCATGACGACCATGGCAGGCAGTTCACCCCCGCTAAGCACATAGTCACCAATCGACCACTCCTCATCCACATAGGCGCTGACAAAGCGTTCATCAATGCCCTCATAGCGACCGCAAATCAAAATGATGCCCTCATCACTCTTACTCGCAATGGCGTCCTGCTGATCGAAGCGTCGGCCTTGCGGACTCATGAACACCACCCGGGTCCGCTGCGGTGCTTGTGCCTTGGCGTCCAAGAGCGTTGCTAACAGGGGCTCTACCATCATGACCATGCCTGGGCCACCACCGTATGGCCGATCGTCAACTGTGCGATGCTTGTCTCTCGCGTAGTCACGTGGATTGAAACAGTTAAGGCTTAAGTGCCCTGCTTCCAGCGCACGGGAAAATACCCCGTCCCTAGACACTGCATCGAACATTTCCGGCAACACACTGATAACACCTAACCACATGACTTTGCCCGCAGCTTCATCAAGACCAATCCGATGGCCAGTTCACACGCACCTGTTTGGCCTGGGTGTCAACAGATTCCACATGCTCCTCAGTAAAGGGTACGAGGATAGCTCGCCTGGCGTTCCGGGATTGAATACTCAAGATTGCGTGGGCGCCAGTTTCCATCAGCTCCTGCACCACGCCGAGATTTTCGTCCTGGACATTGATCACCTCACAGCCGATAAGATCGTGCCAAAAAAATTCATCGTCCTCAGGTTCTGGGATCGCATCACGCAGGACGCCAACCAGGGCCCCGGTTAGACTTTGAGCCTCTTCTCGATTATGCACACCATTAATTTGCGCAACGTAGGCTTCCTTATGAGGCCTAAACTCGTAGTCCTTCACTTCTACCCACTGTTGCCCTTGGGCACTTTGCAGGAGCCATGGTGCATAAGAAAATAAATTCTCAACAGGCTCAGTAAACGAGTGAAGCACCTGCCAGCCACGCACGCCATAGGGCCTACCAAGTTTGCCAACAACAACAATGGCACCTGTGTCGATTTTAGAGGTCGGTAATGAGCTCATGAGTTTGATTTGTTTGCCTTGCTAGTTCCTAGGCACAAAAAAACGCGACTGAAAAGCCGCGTTTTTTATGCTTTTTGCCGATACAAGGCCCGTACAGATGACAGGCATCGAGGGCTCGCTAAGCAGCAGCCCCGGCGTTTAGCTTGCGGGCTTGCTTGATCAGTTTAGCCACACGCTCTGAGGGCTGTGCACCAACGCCCATCCAGTAATCAACGCGCTCTAGGTCTAGACGCAACACCTCTGCTTGGCCTTTGGCCACGGGGTTAAAAAAACCGACGCGCTCGACAAAGCGACCATCTCTTGACGCTGAGCGATCTGCAACAGTGATGTGATAAAAAGGG
>JAYYHB010000088.1:0-4915 GCA_036157095.1 Pseudomonadota bacterium | reverse complement strand
CCCGACGAAGGGTACACACTCTCGTGGATGACACGCTATGTATCTAGTTTTAAGAAAGAAACCCGACCTTACCGAGCGCCGAGGGCGGGTATTATACGCAGGCGGTCTACTGACGCAATCGACCCAGTACCGCAGACAAATGGGTCGCTGCCTGATCAATATCATTGGCCTGGGTATAGCGTCCAAAACTGAAGCGTAGAGAGGCATCGGCAAGTGGTTGCGACAAACCAATACCGGTCAACACATGAGAGGGCTCAACTTTCGCTGAGTTGCAGGCAGAGCCCGTAGAGATAGCCACTTCATTCAGCGCCAGCAGCAATGTCTCTCCATCGACTCCCTCGAAAGCAACATTAATGATTTGAGGAATACAAACTGCAGGATCTGAGTTTAGGTGGGCATTAGGTATTTGTCGCAAATGGTCTATAAAGCGGTCTCGCAGGTCTCCAATGCGCCGTGTTTGATCAGCCATCTCTTGCTGCATTAATTGCGCCGCCGACGCCAAGCCCACGATTTGGTGGGTTGGTAGCGTTCCCGAGCGCATGCCCATTTCATGCCCCCCTCCGTGCACCTGGGCATCCACTACCAAACCGTCTTGACGTCGGACATAGAGTGCGCCTATTCCTTTTGGGCCGTAAATCTTGTGAGCCGAAAGCGATAGCAAATCTACCCCTAATTCTTTTACATCGACCGGAATCTTGCCGAAGCTCTGGGCAGCATCGGTATGGCTGATTACCCCTCTCTCCCGACAAATTCGAGCGATGCCGGCAATGTCGCTGACGCTCCCTAACTCGTTGTTCACCTGCATTACCGTGACCAGCAAAGTGTCGTCGCGCAGAGCAGCCTCTACGTCAGCCAGCATCACCTCACCACTGGCGCTGGGCTTGATATAGGTGACGCAGAACCCTTGATTCTCCATCCATGCACAGGTGTCCAAGATTGCCTTATGCTCTATTGCACTGGTAACAATATGTTTACGTCCCGTGCGCAGACCTCGAGACATCAATCCCTTAATCGCTAGATTGTCCGATTCCGTCGCACCAGAGGTCCAAACGATTTCCCTTGGGTCTGCGTTAAGCATTTGTGCTATTGAAGTTCGCGCCGACTCGACCGCCTCATCCGCCTGCCAGCCATAAACGTGACCTCGAGAAGCAGGATTCGCAAAATTACCGCCAAGGCAGAGATGCTCGTGCATAGCGTCCGCCACGACAGGGTCCGTCGGCGTTGAAGCGGCATAGTCAAGATAAATTGGGCTGCTCATGGCGGAAGACTCGGTTACGTTCGTGCGCTAACGTGTTAAGACAAATACTTGAATTTTCACGGGCATAAAGACTTAGAACTTCTGTCGTCAAAGATTCGAACGGAGAGACTTTACCGGACTAAGGCTATGACGCCAGTGTCGATGAACGTGTGGTCAACATTGGCCTTCGACGTTAGGTCTGACGGCTGAACGCCAATCGCACAACACCTCCTAGACCCGCTCTCATCGGTCCTCGCGCTTCGCGAGAGGGATTCTCGCTAAACTCGTGTGCTGGGCTAACCCAGTCAACTAGGCGTTCCCAAGCTTCCAAATCTTTCTGCACTTGCCAAAGAGGCATTTCACTTAAGCCTACGCCCGTTTCTGCGCTACGAGTGTAATTGACAGAATCGCGAAGCGTCGTGACAACAGGAATGTCAAAGTTCTTGAGGAAATTCTCGAGGCGTTTGCTGCCACGCGAGTTGATCTTAACTCGGTTGGCAACAATGCCAATACGCTTAGGTTTGCTGCCGCTTTTTCCCCCAAGTAACAAATCAGCGATGCAATGTGTTGCCGCATGAATATCAAGATCTGAGGACAATACGGGCATCAGTATAGCGTCAGCTCCACGGGTCGCGGCCTCGAGCCCACGGCGATCAAGACCTGCAGGGCTATCGATAATCAGCGCCGTACAGTCATGCGGGGGGGTCAGCCGAAAGCTCCGGGTAGCACCCGCACTATTACGAAAACCCTCTAATCCAGTAATGACAGGTCGGTCCGTCGGGCGCTGGCCCAGCCAGCGTGTAGACGATCCTTGGGGATCTAGATCCAAAAGCGCTGGTTTTCCGCCGCCTGCCGCCAACGTTGCGGCCAGATTAATGGCCAACGTGGTTTTTCCCGAGCCGCCCTTGCTATTGATGATGACAATCTTTTGCATATGTAAAGTTCACCTCGACGGGCCCAGAATTGCAACCCCACTGCGCCTGACCGGGCTCCTTGGTGAAACCCTTCAAAGTTGGCCACTTTGCTCCTCACTAACCCTCTATTGCCCGCAGAAGACCGCGTAGGATTTGCACCTCGGTTTCGTCCAGTTGATGCCGCATAAACAAACGTCGGAGGCGGGTTATGGTATTTCCCGACTTTTGCGCATTCACAAAACCACTCTCAACAGCCAACATTTCCAGATGGGCGATCAATCCTTCCAGTTGATAGCCCGTGGCTGGATCTTTGTCCCAGATCCGACTGCCCAGCCCATACAGCACAGTGTACTCTTGCTTGGTATCACCTGAAATCTGTATTTCGGTGCTCTCTAGGTGCTGAAAAATTTCGTAGCAAATAACCTGCACGGCCATAGCGAGATTGAGCGATCCATAAACCCTGGAAGACGGAATCTGCAAATGGGTATGGCATCGCTGCAGATCCTCATTGGATAGTCCGCTATCTTCACGTCCAAAAAGTATCGCAATTTCCGCCTCAGGAGCTTGCTGCGTGAGCACCGGGCCTATGTCTTTGGCAAGAACCGCCGGCCAGGGTATCGCTCGGGCACGAGTACTCGTCCCCACGACGTAGTGGCAATCTGATACCGCAGTAGAAACATCCGATACCACTAGAGCAGCATCGAGCACGTCAGCCGCTCCGGCCGCGCGCCAATCTGCTTGTGGATCGGGAAAGCGTGCAGGCTTTACAAGCACCAGGCGCTCCAGCCCCATGGTCTTCATTGCCCGGGCCGTACCCCCAATATTGCCGGGATGACTGGGCTCTACAAGCACAATCCTTATGCGTTGAAATAGGCTGTTCAATTGACGTCCTTCCTTCTTATTACTACTGCGTGTTTGATAACTCGAGCTTTCAGGCATTCCTTGGCTTAGCGGGCAAGTGCCTTTAGCATTCGCTGCTTCGTCAAACGGATAGATACTATGCAACCCATGGCCAACATCGCACTGCGCGCAGCACGCAAGGCCGCAGATTATTTGGCCAGAAGCATGGATCGTCCAGATGAGTTCCAAATTCAAGAGAAACGCCATAACGACTTCGTCTCGAACATCGACCGCACCGCAGAGGCGATTATCATTGAACAGATCCGCGAAACCTATCCAAACCATCGAATTCTGGCTGAGGAATCCGGGGAACAAAGCGGCGATTCAGAATTTACCTGGGTCATAGATCCGCTAGACGGCACTCTCAATTTTTTGCAGGGCATCCCCCACTTCGCCGTCTCAGTTGGCGTCATGAAGGGCCTGCACCATGAGCATGGCGTCATCGTAGATCCCGTGCGCGGAGAGGAATTTGTCGCCAGCCGCGGCTCAGGGGCCCAGCTAAACGGCAAGCGCATTCGAGTCACTAACCGCGCAAAGTTGGAAGATTGCGTGCTCGGCACAGGCATACCGCCGGGCAGTATGTCTCGACTCGAGGACTACACGAGATCTCTGCAGACCCTTACTGGAACCTGCCGGGGCGTTCGTAGAGCCGGCAGCGCCGCATTGGACTTAGCCTATGTCGCCGCTGGACGCATGGACGGCTTTTGGGAAATGGGTTTGAGCAAATGGGATATCGCCGCCGGAATCGTACTGGTGCGAGAAGCCGGCGGATTCGTCAGTGACCTAAGCGGTGGCGAGAAATTCTGGGATACCGGCGATATCGTTGCCTCCAACCCCAAGTGCTTCAAAAGCTTTATTCAGACGCTCAAGACCTAGGCGATCCACTAGGGGTAACTGCCGTCCTCGTTCCCATCACGATCCGGCTCGGGCACCAACAGGTCTTCGCGGGAAATATTCATTAACAACAATACATTTGCCGCGACGTAAATCGACGAGTAGGTGCCGATAACGACACCTATCGCTAGCGCCGTGGCGAACCCTCGTATCACTTCACCACCGGCGAACAGTAAGGCTAACAATACGAACAAAGTAGTCAACGATGTCACCAAGGTGCGGCCCAGCGTTTGGTTCAAGGCTTGGTTGATAATCTCTATGGGGGTACCCCGTCGCGCACGGCGGAAGTTTTCACGAATTCTGTCACTCACAACAATCGTATCGTTAAGCGAGTAGCCGATTACCGCCAGAAGAGCCGCCAGCACGGTCAAATCGAAAGTCCATCCGAAGATGGAAAAACATCCCAATACGATGATCACATCGTGAGCCAGCGCCGCAACCGCGCCAACGGAAAACTGTTTGGTAAAACGAAACAGAATGTAAAGCATGACCACGAGCAATGCGGTCAGTAACGCCAGGCCGCCGTCTTCCGCCAGTTCATCGCCAACTGCCGGGCCAACGTAGTTGGACTGCTGCAGAACAATGCCAGGATACCGAGCTGCAAGGGCCGCAAAAATCTTATCGCCTAGCCCTACCTGCCCGGTGGCACCAAGTTCCTCCTGAGGCGGTACGCGAATCAGCAGATCCTCGTCTGAACCGAACGTCTGCACGGTGCCGTTGGTAAAGCCCGCGTCAACTAAGTAACTGCGAACGCTTTGTGGATCTACTTTTTCAGCCAGCTTCACCTCGATCAGCGAGCCTCCAGTAAAGTCCAATCCGAGATTCAAGCCCTGATAAGACAAGGAGCCCAGCGCAGCCGCCAGCACGACACCTGACAGCACCATAGCTATCAGGCGTTTGCCCATAAAGTCGACCTGCAAGGTGTTGCGCTGAGAATCGCTCATATCTTAATCGACTCCAGCTTGCGGCC
>JAYYHB010000087.1:0-4372 GCA_036157095.1 Pseudomonadota bacterium | reverse complement strand
CGCAAATCTCGCTCTGGCAGTCGTTAGGGTGGTGGTCAAATTAGTTGTAAAGGTGTTAGTTAAGGGCTTAGTTTAGGTCGTTGTTTAGGTAAAAGTTAGGCTAACGGTTTGGACAGTGGCAAAGGTTACGGCAACAAATCAAACGGTTCATTGACGGAATTTAAAAGGTGACAAAGTCCGGAGTTTGATCATGCTAAATCCGGCCCTTGCCCAGCTCTAATATGCCGCGTCCAATGTTGAGTCGCAGAACATCGCTGGCGCCTTCCGCCAGTCGCCAAGCGCGTACCTTTTTGTATAGCAGCGCCAACGGATGATCATCAACGAGGGCACCGCCACCGACTAATTGAATGGCTGTATCTACGGCCTCGCCAATGCACTCGGTAGCAAAAACCTTGCAGGCCATGCCTTCGTTCACAATGTTCTCGCCGGCATCGGCCAGTCGCGCGGTGCGATACAGCATACTGCGCGCGGCAAAGGCTTTTATGCGCAGGTCGGCGTAGTGCCATCGCACCACATCCTTATTGCCGCGAGGCGCACCGTCTTTGTCCGGGCTTTGCAGATGAGACTGCAGAAGGTCCATGATCCAAATCAGGTAGCCGCAGGCTTGCGCTGCAAATAGCAGGCGCACATCGCCGATCTGTCGCAAAGCCTTAGGCAGGCCCTGGCCCGGCTCGCCAATCACGTGGCTTACCGGCACCTGGACATTTTCGAAACGAAAAGCAGCATGGTGGCTGCCGTCCAGGGAGTTAAAGCGTTTTTCTAAAATGACGCCTTGGGTATCGGTATCGATCACCACCATCGATGGGCCGTGGCCTTTAATACGGACCAGAGCATTAATAAAGTCGGCATCAGCACCACCCGTGACATAGGATTTTTGCCCGTTAATGGTCAAAGCGTCACCGTCGATGATGCCCGCGGTCGGTTCAGCGTCGTCAGGTTCGGTAAAGCCGAAACTGCCCCGCTTCTCCCCGGCCAGCAGAGGTGCCAGGTGGCTCGATGCGAGAGGCTCTTCAACGCTACCCAAAACCCCAGCCCCCGGCCCAAATACCGCGTCGAGCGCGGGTGGATTCGCGGCAGCCAGGGTCTCGCGCGCAACGCACAATGCGAGTTGTCCCGCCGCGTGGGCGGGCTGGGTCATGGTAAACAGGCCCGCCGCCTTGGACGCTTCGCGCACTCGCACCGCCGCCGAGGCTCGATCACCGTCAGCCAGGGGCAACATATGATCCTTGGCAAAGGCAGCGCAGCGCTCGCGCAGTTCAATCAGCTGGGAGCTAAGTTGTTCGGGCATGGTATTTCCTTAAAAAAAGGCCTTGTATAGCAGGCCCTAGACATTCGGCACGATGGTCAACACGACGACCAGTAACGCCAAGAAGACCATGGCGCCAACGGCATAAAACAGCAGCGATTCGCGCTTCACATTTTGCTGCACGAGGGCTTCGACCTCCTCAGCAGAACGTGCGGCGGTACTAGAGGTAATGCGATATCGAGTCACATCGCCTGCACGGGTCGGCAGTTTCACGAACAGCTCTGGTGTAGCGTCCAGACGCCGAGCCACTTCGGCAAAACTGATACCTGTGTGCTTGGCTATCTGTGTGGGATGTAAGGCTGGGCTGCCCTGGTTAATAAAGCAGTAATAGATGTCCAGCAGCAGGCTAGCCTTGCCGCGAAAGCGGAATTCTAAAGTGGGTATGCCAAGCATGGTCTGTCCCAGATAACGCGCCAGGTGAATGATGACGGCAGAGTATAGAGCAAGCCAGGGGTACCGAAAGGGCAATGGCCTAGCGTGTCCCGACTAATATTGCTCGCAAAGGCGCGGGCAGACCTTCTACGGTCAGGGAGGCGTCTTCAGGGTTTAGAGCTTTGTCCAGCGACTCAAAGCGCATCCATGCAGTCGCGCGCTGCTCTCTAAGCGTTGTTGCGCTAACACTTATAACCCGGATATCCCGATAGCCAGCCATGCCCATCCAGCGTATCAGATCATCCAGATTCGGTATGACACCAATGTTGCGCATGCGCGCATAGCGCCCCTTGGGATACAGGCTTTGATCTGCGTTCACGATCAAGGTCTCCATCACGCACTGCCCTGCCGGTTCCGTCAGCGCAAACATCTGCCTGATGTGTTCCATCGGGTCTTTGCGGTGATACAGCACCCCCATGGAAAGCACCCAATTGAACGTTGTGGTGGCGGGTATCTCCTCAATGCCCAGGGGCAGCACCCAATGATTAGGGTGTTCAAAAAGGCGCTGAATTGCACGATGCTGCATGCAGAACAGTAGAGTCGGATCGATGCCCACGACCGCTGCCGCGCCAGCGCCCAACAGACGCCAGCCGAAATATCCGTTGCCGCTCCCAATGTCCAGAATGCGTTGGCCGCTGAGGTCGCCCATGGCCGGTGCAAGGCGATCCCATTTCCAATCGGACCGCCACTCGGAATCGATGTAAATGGGCCCCAATTGAAAGGGACCCTTGCGCCAGGGATGCAGCTTTTGCAGTGAGGCCTCCAAGGCATCGATCTCGTCAGGGCTTGCGGTTATGGAGCCCCCTACAGCGCCTTGGCTCAAATTCAGATCGGTGAGGGCAAGTGGCGGCATGCACTCCACCGCCGCCTGCCAGCGCTCAAAGTCGCCATGATGCTCAGGGCAAAAGCGCAAGCGAGCCTGATCTAGGGGCCAGCCCGCAAGCCAGTTCGGCCAATCACTCGCTTGGGTCATATAACACCTTGGTGGGCGAGGCCGCGAATGAGACCCAGTTCATACAGTGAAACCACCGAACCACATCGTTAAAGCCCGCCTCGCTCAGGCGTTCAACATGGCTCTCGCAGGTTTCCACCCGCATGACGTTTTCGAGCGCCTGCCGTTTCTGGCTGACCTCCAGTTCGCTGTAGCCGTTGGCACGCTTCCAGGCCAAATGGGTGGAGTCGTAAAATGTTTGCAACAACGGATCGGCGTTTCGCACTTTCTCCGACAAAATCAGAAGCCCATCGGGGTTCATTTGCTGAGCGATACGAGTAAGTAAGGTTAGGCGATGCTCCGGATCCAGGAACTGCACCACAAAATTGAGCATCACCACGCTGGCACCGCTGACATCACTGGTCAGCAGATCCTCGCAGCAGAAACTGATACGAGGATCGTCGATAGTGCGCTTGGCTTGCGCGATCATGGCCGCAGAAGAATCGACCCCGATCACGCGCACCCGCGGACTATCGCACTGGGAAAGCAGGGCCAATGAACTTGCCCCCAAGGAACAACCCAAATCGAAGGCGGTACCTGATTTGCCCATATGCCGCGCCGCCATCAGACCGCCCATGGGAATGACCAACTCGTAGCCCGGCACCGAGCGGCGGATCATGTCTGGAAATACGTCAACCACGTCCTCGTTAAACGCAAAGTCGACGATATGTTTCTTTTGCTGGGTGAATACTCGATCTTGCATACAGATTCCTTGTGGGGCACCTAGTGTTCCGCGGTGTGCCGCTCAATCGATTGTCTTATTTGGCTCAGTCGACGGGCGGTAGGGGGCACCCCAACGTAACCGCAATACCCTTGATGAGCGAAAATTCCTGGCTTGTGAGTTTGCCGTCGGCGTTTACGACGCCAGAGCACGCGTCGATAAAGCGCTGCTGGAGGTCGGCATTTAGCTCGCGTAATCTCTCCAAGGCCTGATTCAATGCTTGGTGATCAAAATACTTAAGCCGTGCCATGGGTGCGCTGCCGCCCCAGATTTTTTGGCCCCGTTGATAGGCGCTGACCTGATCGTCGCCATTGTCGGCTCCAACTGTCGCCAGCAGCGACAGAATCAAGCCCGCCTGCTTGGCAACCTTGCCCGCTCTTGTGATCCGTCCATTGCTGCGATGGGGTTTCACGAAGTGGGCATAAAGCTCTTGGGTAATCAAGCGATGCACCACCCACTCGAAAATATCGACGGCTTTGTCTGCGACGATGAGTTTGGCGGTGAGGTCGTAGAACCGCTGGTATTGCGCCCGAGACATCTCTTTGAGGGTTGGCATCGCCTGTTCAAGGTGCAATAGCTTGTCCTGATGGTCTTGATCGCTGAGCAGGCGATACATATTTGGCACAAGCTCGGGGACGCCGGGCTCCGCAAGCTGCGCGATAAGCTGTATTTGATTCCCGCGCACTGCATTGTCGTGACTGAGCAACATTGCATAGACCATAGCCCGAGCCTCGAAGGTATCGTGGCTGGCCTGGTTGAGGTTGGCATCCGCCGATTCGATCATGCGCTGGGCCACAGGCAAGTTAGCGCTGCCGCTGAGCTGACTTACTGCTCCGCCTGTCGCGCCGCCCGCAAAGCTTGATGCACCGGGGGCGGATCGGCTGCTTGGGATTGTTTTGCCTTGGTCTGCACTGGGTACCCA
>JAYYHB010000086.1:0-3362 GCA_036157095.1 Pseudomonadota bacterium | reverse complement strand
AATTGAAGCGACACAGGCTGCGCTTCCCCTCATGGCGCGTCTAGTGAGTTCTAGTATCCTATTGCTTTAGATGGACTGCGGTTTCTCGCTGTGCTCGGCACAGATTCAACTCGTGCAGATGGTCAATGCATATAAGAAAAGCATGTTGGGGTTGTCCGCCTCATAAGGAGTGGCGATACATAATTGGTGTTAATAGCTCAGGCAGCGTGCCCGGTACTAGATGTTTTTCTAAGCGAAGTTTCTGATGCTTCGAAACGATTACGTAAATCGATGCCTGCGACGCAAGATTGGATTCAACTGCTTTGATTGCGAATAATCCTACCTCCGATATTTCCGTTAAGCTCATCATTCTCGAGAATGATCTTTCCATTAACGAAAGTATTTAGGTAGCCGACCCCGCGCTGGATCAGCCGCGGTGCTCCTCCTGGAAAATCGTAAACGCGCCTTGGCTGGCGTTCTTCCACCCTCGATATATCAAGAACGTTTATATCGGCTTTGTTGCCTACAGCCAACGTACCTCTATCCGGCATACGCAACACTCGGTTCTGCTTGGCAGTGAGCATATGGATCGCTTGTTCTATCGAGAATACACCCGTATCTCTGTGCCAATGTGACAGAAAGAAGCTAGTCCAACCAGCATCCATGACTAGACTAACGTGTGCCCCCGCGTCTCCCACTCCGGGCACAATCCAATCGCAGTTTAGGTAGTCAGGTAAAACGCTTAGGTCTTCGTTGACAAAGCGTACGTGAAAAAGCCCCAGACCATCCGATTCAATTTGCAAGCGAAGCCACGTCTCAACGGGATGCTCCCCCGCAGAGGACGCTAGGTCAATCAGGCTTTGATTGTCGGTCTGAGTGTAGATAGGCCTTTCCCCCGTGCCAATCCAAAAAGTTTTTTTGCCCGGTAAGGCATAACGCGAAGAGCTCAAAGTCTGCCCAATGTTATCTGCGATCTGCCTTTGTTTTGCTTCCTCGATCAAGCGCCGCCTAAAAGCATTGTCCTTAATCATGCGCAGCCTTTCTGGTACAGCCGTATTGCGAAGCAGTCTCCAGGCTTCCCCTTTGAAACGTCTACCATACAAAATGTCTGTGCTTAAACCAGAAAGAAAGCCCGCGGACCTTGGCTGCGTGGTGCCGGTAATTTCTAATCCGGCTGCGCGCATTGCGTCAACGGCTGGTTGGTAGGCGTTCCTTCCGTCCTCGCCTGCCAACCAAGGTGCGCTAAACAGCATATGAGTGCCTGCTGCCTCCAATTGCCTGCGAATGATGTCCATTTCTTTCGCTACAGGATGCATCTCGATCACGCTCTGCAAAATGCCTCCTGCTTCGCCAACTTCCCTAGCGATAGCGACCAGCTCCTCGACGGGCGCGAGGGTACCCGGTATGCAACGGCCATCGGGTAACCGGTGAGCTTTTAGGCGATTAATCGAAAACCCTACAGCTCCTTCTCTTACAGACTGGCCGGCTAACTGAGCGATTTGTTTTACTTCTTCTGGTGTTGCCTTCTCTTCTACCGCGCGTTCGCCCATGACATAAAATCGCGTTGCCGCATGACCTGCCAGCGCGGCGACATTCAGTGCTGGGTCGAGTGCTTCAATGGCGTCAAGATATTCTCCGAAGCTATTCCAGTTCCAAGGTAAGACGTTCATGATCGCTTGGCGAGGTATGTCCTCGACGGACTCCATCATTCCCGCGAGCAAGTCCCTATCTTTTGATCTGACCGGTGCAAACGTGACGCCGCAATTGCCCATCAAGACACTCGTGATGCCGTGCCAAGACGCTGGCGTGAGTTGAGCGTCCCAACCTATCTGGGCATCCATGTGCGTGTGCAGGTCAATGAACCCCGGTGTAACCAATGCTCCATCAGCATTGATCTCTCTAGTGCCTTTGCCAGAAACACTGCCCATGTCAGTGATCGTATCCCCATTGATCGCCAAATCACCTGTGTAGGCTTCGTTAAGAGCGCCGTCTACGATGGTGCCGCTTCGAATTACAATATCGTGCGCCATAATGTTTGCCTTGAAGCTGTTGAAACTTGTGAGAGACAGACTAGCGTCTATCGGAGTTGTGCAAAAGATTTCGGGCGCATTTATAGTTGCTGCTTCCATGAAATTGCCGGTTATTTAGGACTGACTAAGTCTTGGAAGGATCTGCGGGTCGTTAAAGCTGTTCTAAAAAGTGAGGAGTTATATGAAAGCATCAGCGTACGAACAAACGGGTGCTCCCGAAGTTCTTAAGTATGTAGACCTGCCAGATCCAATTTGCGGTCCCAGCCAGGTACGTATCGAGGTTAAGGCGATTTCACTTGAAGGTGGCGACGTACTAAATCGAGGGTATGGGGAAAAACCCGACGGACCCTTCGTTGTTGGCTACACCGCAGCGGGTGTCGTGATCGAAGTTGGTGCTAATGTGTCGACGGTAAGTGTTGGACAAAGAGTTACGACCCTGGGCGGTTCAGGATCGCACGCCGAACAGCGAGTAGTCTCTCCCTCAACATGTTGGCCGTTACCTGATTCCGTTGATTTCGAGCAGGGCGCCTGCATTCCAGTGACCTGCGGCACGGCCCACGAAGGAATTTTTGAATTCGGCGGTTTACGATCTGATGAGACTCTACTTGTTCAGGGCGGGGCGGGAGGCGTTGGCGTGGTGGCCATTCAGCTTGCGAAAGAAATTGGTGCAACGGTCTACGCAACTGCTTCGTCAGACGAGCGCCTGGCCAACCTCGCAGTTTTCGGCCTCGACGAGGGTATCAATTATGAAAAGAACGATTTGGTAGTAGAGGTGATGCGGCTCACAAACAAGCGAGGTGTGCAAGTGGTTCTTGACCCGGTTGGCGGGCGGGTTTTGGAACAGAGTATTGCGGCGGCTGGCCACCGAGGCCGCATCGTGAGTGTCGGCACTGCAAGTCGCGATTTCGACAAAGTGAACGTCGCAGGACTGGCGCCCGGAAACAAGAGATTAACAGGCGTCTTTTTAGGTGCTGAAATAACCACTAAAAGAGCCCAGGCAGTTGTGAAAGAACTAGTGAACAAAATGGCCGACGGTAAGCTCAGAGTGCCGATTGCTCAAACATTTGCGCTCGCAGAAGCTGCAACAGCCCACGAATTTGTGGAATCCCGGCAGGCTATTGGCCGGGTTATCTTAGTACCGTAGTCTCGAGTGCCGCGTCTGGCATTAACCTGAGGAGAAACAAGAGTGAGCTTGAAGCAGTTTTCCTTGGAAGGAAAGAAAGCACTAGTGGTTGGCGGCCGACGCAATATGGGCAAGGGTTTTGCGTTGGGCCTCGCTGAGGCTGGCGCAGATGTTGTTGTAACAGACTTGGCTGTCGAAGACGGGGCATTGCAATCCGTAGCTGACGAGAT
>JAYYHB010000085.1:0-3424 GCA_036157095.1 Pseudomonadota bacterium | reverse complement strand
TGCGGGAAGTAGCAAAAAGATAATCACCCGAAAAATCATTACTCAGCGGCTCTGGCCCCAAGTTCTTTAGCAGCCAGTGCTCTGAGCAAGGATTCGGTGCAAAATTGAAGCTGCCAAAGCGACGAGGATCGTTATAACGAAGCCACGGACCATTCTTGATCTCAATATCGATATGATCGTGGAGTCGTGGCGCATCATCGGGTGTTACCACGCGCAAACTTCCGGACATTCCCAGGTGAACCACTAGCGCGCCTGTCTCCGTCTCAATCAGGATGTACTTGGCTCGTCGAGTAACGTTAAGGACCTCGCTGCCCGCAAGATGATCCGGCAGGGATACGGGCCATCGAAGACGCTTCTCGCGGACGTGGATCCGCTCAATCGTCTGGCCGCTTAAAAAGGGTTCGATTCCCCGTCGAGTCGTTTCGACTTCCGGGAGTTCAGGCATCTTCTACTTGATTTTGCCTTCTTTGTAGATCACGTGTTTTCGGACGACAGGATCGTACTTTTTGATCTCCATTTTGTCCGGCGTGTTCTTTTTGTTTTTGTCCGTGGTGTAGTAATGGCCTGTGCCAGCACTTGAAATCAATTTGATCTTGTCTCGCATGACTTATCTCCCTGCGTGTGGTGACGCTAGCTTGGCGATCTAAACTTTGTGCCCGGCAGCGCGGACGTCTTTGAGCACCTCATCGATGCCTTTTTTATCGATTATGCGCATTCCGTTCGAGGAAACGCGCAGCTTGACATAGCGTTTCTCCGTCTCTACCCAAAAACGATGGGTATGCAGGTTCGGCAAAAATCGGCGTCGCGTCTTGTTCATAGCATGGCTGACGTTGTTCCCAGCCATCGGGCGTTTGCCTGTTACTTGGCATACTTTGGACATACTCGGAGTCCCGAAAAAAATCGAGGCGCGTTTATACCAAAGTGGGCCTTACAGGACAACAAAGATTGTGCTGAGCTTAAAGCGTACCCCTCAGTTGAAGAGGTACCCATGGGTTGGCACTTACAACCACATGATCGAGAAGCCGTATTTCCACCTGTTCGGGAAGGTCAAAAAGTGAGCGCGTAAACCCAATGTCTCCCTGACTGGGTTCTGCGTTCCCAGACGGATGGTTGTGACAAACAATCAGCGCCGTTGCGTATAATTCGAGCCCTCGTTTCGACACCTTGCGAGCGTGCACGTGAGTGCGGTCAATGGATCCTCAAAACAAAATCTCGAAGGCAATATGTTCATGCCTGGCGTTGAGAAATAAACACCCTGACGAACGGTAACACAGATGCCCCAAGCGCTTGCGTAGGAACCTGGCGACGGCCGCGGGATTGTTGAAGCTCTGCCTGCGCTTCAACTGGACTTCCGTTTCTCTAACGAAGAGTTCATGTAACGTCTTTAGTCGCGCCGCCTTGGCAGGACTCTCGCCACGGACAGCTAGCAGCTGCTTGATGGGCGCGACCAACAGTACGTCAACGCTCCCATACTCTTTCGGCATTCGCTGCGAGAGCAATACCGCATTTTCGCTGGGTAATCCGCTGGCAAGGCATGGGGCTAGCAGGCCGGCAGTTGTCATCTGTGCAGCCCTATAGCGAGCCATTCTGGCTCGCGGCTGCTCGTCTTCCAGCCAGTTAGCAATTACGCTGCTCGCTGCTTCAATGTTACCCTTGCCAAGTGAATCATCGGGGTGTTTCGCAGTCATTCACTTTCCTTGTGTTTGGTAATGTTGTGATACGCGCCTCTTACAGGGACCCAATGCCGCTTTTTGATCGTGCATTACACTGAGGTATGGGCAATGCCCGAAAGATCGGATCTGTCAGGTCAAAATATTCTGCTGGGAATCACCGGCGGTATTGCCGCCTACAAAACGCCAACGCTTGTGCGCCAACTTGTCGAGGCTGGTGCGAATATTCAGGTAGTGATGAGCGAAAATGCCCATCGTTTTGTGACCTCGACGACACTTCAGGCCGTCAGCGGCAATCCAGTGCGGGACGACTTGTGGGATCCAGCGGCAGAGGCTGCAATGGGCCATATCGAGTTGGCACGATGGGCGGACCAAATTCTTATCGCTCCCGCGACAGCAAATGCCATCGCGAGACTTACAGCGGGCGATGCCTCTAATCTGCTGTATACCCTTTGTCTGGCGAGCACCGCACCCATCAGCCTTGCGCCGGCCATGAACCAGCAGATGTTTCAACATCCGGCTGTGCAGCGAAATCTTGCCACGCTAACCGCGGATGGCTGTCGCGTAATTGGCCCAGACAGCGGAGATCAGGCCTGCGGTGATCAAGGTCCAGGACGCATGACCGAGCCAGAAGACCTTGTCCTCGCCTTGGCACAAACCAAACAGACCTGGGCAGGGCCAGGGGGTCCTCTCTCCGGTCGCACGGTGATCGTAACCACAGGCCCCACCCGTGAGGCCATCGACCCAGTACGCTACATCAGCAATCACAGCTCAGGGCTGCAGGGGACGGCGATCGCCGACGCCGCCAAACAGGCTGGGGCAGACGTGATTTTGGTAGCCGGCCCAGGGGTGGCTGAGTCATCCCCAGATATTCAGCGCATTGACATAACCAGCGCTCAAGAAATGTATAACATGGTACATGAGCACCTTGCCGCGGCAGATATCTTCATCGGTGTCGCCGCGGTTTCGGACTATCGCCCAGCGAACCCAGAGGAACAAAAGATCAAGCGTCATCTCAAAGCTGACGAAGACGTGAAGCTCTCGCTAATAGAGAATCCCGACATCATCGCCAGCGTCGTAAGAGCCAAACAGGCCAAAGTCGTCGTCGGCTTTGCAGCTGAGACCCACGACACCTTACAAAACGCTCGCGACAAACGTGTTCGCAAGGGACTAGACGCCATTGTGGTGAACGACGTCTCTGATAGAAGCATTGGTTTTAACAGCCGCGACAATGAGGTGACGCTTATTCACGAAGGCGGAGACATCCACTTTGGCAAGCAGTCGAAATCAGCCATCGCTCAACAGCTTATGGAGCAATTGGTTGAAATCTTCGCAGCAAAAATCGAACGTTGAATTGCACCCACTGACAAACATTTAGAAGGCTAACAGCACCATGAGCGAGACCGCGCCACCCGCCGCCGTTGATACTGGCATTTTTCGCGCTTACGACATTCGAGGCATTACGACTGAAAATCTGACCGAGGAAGTGGTTTACTGGATTGGCCGCAGCTTTGCGACTGCATCCCTTGCTCAGCAGCAAAGTACCGCCGTGGTCGGTCGAGACGGCAGGCTCTCCAGCCCGAGTCTTGAAGCATCGCTCACCCGCGGGCTTTGCGACGGAGGTTTGGACGTAATCAGTGTCGGCTTGGTGCCGACTCCACTTCTGTACTTTGCGACTTACGAGCTGCAAACCGGAACCGGCATCATGATCACCGGCAGTCACAACCCGCCCGAATACAACGGCCTAAAAATGA